>JBOHMF010000033.1:0-16842 GCA_050730055.1 Allostellaceae bacterium | reverse complement strand
GGCAATAGGTGTGCGGCTCGTAGATGTTGGCGCCCTGGAGCGCGGCAACGCGGTCGCGCATCATGCCGCGCCCCTTGCAGGTCATGATGCCGAGCGGGTGCCCGGCCTCGAAACTGGCGCGCGGGATGATCTGGTAGAACCCGTCCTCGCTGAAAAAGTCGGGCCAGCGGTCAAATTCGCCGTCGTCGATCGTCTGCACGATCGCGGCGAGAAAATCCTCGATCCGGGCGCGCAAGTCCGGTTCGATCGGGATCGCACCCACGCTCACAACCCCATCAATTCGCGGTAGGCCCGCCAGAAGCCGCGCACCCCGGTCTCGGTCGCGCGCGAGCTTTCGGACGAGCCGACCGATCGTCCGCCCATCTCGACAAAAGCCGCCTGGTCAAGACTGCCGCGCGTCCCGCGCTGGACAAACTCGTTGATGCAGCCGTCCTCCAGCGAGACAAGACCGGCAGCCCCGGTCAGATTGCCTTGCAACGCGCGCTGTTCGGTCTGTCGCGGATCGTCGTCCTCGCGGCCGACATACATCCAGAACAACTCGGTCTCATCGAGACCGCGCGGGGTGAAAAACCGCACCGCGATCGAGTTCAACGTGAACTGCACCCCCAAGGTCGGGAAGATCGCCTGGATCGCGTGGGTGATCCCGTCCGGCCACTCGTCAAAGGTATCGAGAAGCTGCGGCCCGGCGAGTTGCGAGGCGGACTGCGCCGCGCGCATCCGCTCCAGTTCCTCACTGGCCTGCAAGGTGGCGCGCTTGGAATAGCTGACGCTGTGCCGCCCGTCGTCGGACAGCAGCATCCCGCCGTCCATATCGACGCGATTGATCTTGAACGCCGTGTAGAAGGTGTGCAAGAGGCTCGCGTGATAGGAATCGCGCAGGTTCTCGGCGTAGAGCTTCCAGTTGTTGTGGAGCATCTGGCTGTGCATGCCGAGAAGGCGATAGGGACGGCCGAGAGCGCGGCGGACAAGACCCGCCGTCATCGGCCCAAGATAGCTCTCGACCGGGGGGGTGTCGGGCGCAAAGGTGCCAAAGACGAGGCCGCAGAAGCTCTCGACCCGCACCGGTTCGAGCCGGTGCCCGGCGAGGTCGAAATCCTCGGGCATCCCGCCCTTGCCCCTGATCCCGCGGCGGAACGCGACGCTCTGCAACCGCCCGGCGAGATCGTAGCTCCACGAATGATAGGCGCAGGTCAGCGTCTGCTGATGGTCGCGCTCCTTAAGGCAGACGAGGGCGCCGCGGTGGGCGCAGCGGTTGACCATCGCATGGACCCTGCCCGCCTCGTCGCGCGTGACAATGATCGGCGTCTCGCCGATGGCGGCGAGGCGGATGTCGCCGGGTTGCGGGATCTCGGCTTCGAGACAGAGAAAATTCCACACCGGCCCGCGAAAGATGCGCTGCTGCTCCTGCGCGTAGAGTTCCGGATCGCTGAAGACGCGAAACGGCACCCGCGTCACCCCCTCGGCGGGCCAGCGCAGGGCTTCGGGCGATGTCGCGGTTTCCGGCATGATCGTCAACTCCGTTGCGGGCGGGTGCGCTTGCTAAACCATATCGGGGCGGCGACGGGAATGCCAAGACCGGCGGCGGGCTCGTTGACAAGCGCGGCGGGCGCCGCATAGCCTCGCCGTCGGCAGCCGATCGCCCGGCCGGAAAGGAGCCCCCGATGAAAGATGGCTATCGCTTTGTCGATTGCGACATGCACATCATGGAGCCACCCGACCTGTTTGATAAGCATCTCGATCCTGCCTTCAAGCCGCGGGTCACCTCCTCGCTCGGGCGGCTCGACGGCGGCACCACCGGGATGCGCGGGCGCCCCTCATGGTTTTTTGACGGCACGCCCACGAGCAATGACGGCAATATCTCGCAATACAATCGCATCCGCGGCCCCCTTGTTGGCGCACGCGCCAATACGAATGTGATGTTCGCGGTCGAGCGCGGTTACGACGCCGAGGCGCAGGTCATCGGCATGCAGATGGAAGGGATCGACATCGCGGTTCTGTTCCCGACCGCGGGGCTGTCGTTTCTCGCCCGCGATAACATGGACCCGCAATTCTCGGCCGCGATCTGCCGCGCCTACAATGACTGGCTGCACGAGTTCTGCCAGCACAGCCCCGACCAGTTGAAGATGGCGGCGATGCTGCCTGTGCACGATGTCAATCTCGCCTGCCGCGAACTCTATCGCTGCGTCAAGGAATACGGGGCGGTCGGGAGTTTTGTGCGGCCCAACGTGGTCAACGGCCGGTTCTGGCACTCGACCTATTGGGACCCGCTTTACCGGCTGCTGCAAGACCTCAACATCCCATTGTGCTTTCACGAGGGCACCGGCTCGTACTATTCGACGATCGAGCCGCGCTTTGGCGAGAACCGCTTTATGCGGCACGTCGCCAGCCATTCGACCGAGATGCAACTGGCCCTGATCGCGCTGATGCTGGGCGGTATCTTGGAATTCTACCCGCGCCTCAGGGTCGCCTTTCTCGAAGCGCAGAGCTGGTGGGTGCCGGGGCTCCTGGGGCGCATCGAATGGGATCTGCGCCAGCACAAGGATAGCGATGCGCCCTATCTGAAACTGTCGCCGTTCGAGTACTGGCAGCGCAACTGCTTCTCGGCGATCGAAAGCGGCGAGCGCGAGGTCGGCTCGATCGTCGAACTCCTGGGCGGCGCCGACAACATCTGCGTCTCGACCGATTATCCGCATTTTGATTCGAGCTTCCCCGAGGTGTCAAACCGGGTCCTCGGCAACCCCAGCATCACCCGTGACATCGGCGGCCGGATTCTGTCCGGCGGGGCCCGGCTCTACGGCTTTGGCGAGGCGGAATTTGCGAAGGCCGACGCGGCGATGCGGCGCCGCGGCAATCTGCACGCGGCCGCCGCCAAATAGCCGGCGCCGCGGTGTTGCGGCCGAGGGGCGGTGAGAAGCACTGCGATCCCGGCGTATAATGGGGATGAGCCAGCCTTCCTCCGCCCCGCCCGAGCCTTCACCCCGCGTTATCGGTCCCGGCGCAAGCCGGGATCGCGCGGGACTGCCACGGCCTCCCGATGACGACCGCGGGGACGGGCCAAACCGGCGGATCGCGGCGCTTTTTGGCTTGGCGCTGATCGTGCTGCTGGTCGTCGCCGCAGTTTACCTGGTGCAGGCCCTGCGCCGGGAATCGCAACTTGAAGACTGCCTGATGGCGCATCGGCTCAACTGCGCGCCGATCGCGGTGCCCGCGCGCGGGTCGCGATAAATCCGGCGAGGCCGATCGCCCGCCCGATCCGTTTATGAGAGGGACAACCCTCGCGCGGTGGGCAGGCGATGACGCTGAAGATCAAGGCTGGTCCGGCCTTGCTGACGATCAACCGGGACCACAGCCTTTTTGTCACCGATCCCGACGGGCAGATCCGCTGGCCGAGCAACAGCGGCTTTTTTGTCTGGGATACGCGGGTGATCAGCGCCTGGGCGATCTTTGCCAATGGCGAAGAGTGGGAACTGCTGAATTCGGGTGCCATCACCCATTTTGCCGCCCAGTCGTTTCTGACCAATCCCGCGATCGCGACCGAAGAAGGGAAAATCGCCGCGCGAAGCTTGTTGCTCGAACTCGGCCGGTCGATCGCCGAGGGGGCGATCCACGAAGATATCGATATCACCAATCACGGGCGCGCACCGGCGCATTTCAACCTCGAAATCGCGATCCGCTGCGATTTTGCCGATCTCTCCGAGGTCAAAGGCGGAAATATCGTGCGGCGCGGGCGGATCACCGGCGGCTGGTCGGACACAAAGGCCGAGCTGACGGTCGATTACCGCAATCGCGACTTCCGCCGCGAGCTGACCGTGACCCGGCGGCGCAACAGCGCACCTTGCGTCTATGCCAACGGCCGCATCAGTTTTGCTGTCGCGCTCGCACCCGGCGAGACCTGGCACACCTGCCTCGAATACGCGGTCATTGACGGCCGGCGCCGGCATCATCCACCCGCGGAGTGCATTGATCGGGTGTCGCACTCGCAACTGATCGAGCCGCTCAAAAAATGGCGCGAAGCGGCGCTCAAGATCGACGCCGCGAACGGGGATTTTCAGGCGCTCTATGACCAGGGGATCGAGGACATGGCGGCGCTGCGGCTGCCGGTTCCCGGCACCCACCATCTCGAATTTGTCCCCGCTGGCGGCATCCCGTGGTTTGTCGCGCTGTTTGGCCGCGACAGCCTGATCGTGGCCTTGCAGAACGCGCTCGTCTATCCCGATTTTGCGCGCGGCGCGCTCGATGTGCTCGGCCGCTTTCAGGCGCGCGAGCGCGACGACTACCGCGACGCCGAACCGGGTAAGATCGCACATGAGATGCGCTACGGCGAGCTGGCGCATTTCAAGCGCGTGCCGCACACCCCCTATTACGGCACCGCCGACGCTACCCCGCTTTATCTGATCGTGCTGCACACCGCCTGGCGCTGGACCGGGGACCGTGCCCTCATCGAGCGTCATCTCGACACGGCCGAGCGCTGTCTCGCCTGGATCGAGCATTACGGCGACCGCGACGGCGACGGCTTTCAGGAATATCAGACCCGCTCCACCGCCGGTTACGAGAACCAGGGCTGGAAGGATGCCGGCGACGCGGTCGTCGATCCCGACGGCAACCCGGTCAAGGGGCCAAAGGCGACCTGCGAATTGCAGGGTTATGTCTACGACGCCTGGAACCGGATGGCGGAGGTTTACGATGCGCTCGGCCGCAAAGAGCCGGCCGGCGCTTTGCGCGCCCGTGCCGCCGCGCTCTACCAGCGGTTCAACGAAATTTTCTGGGACGAGGAGAGCGGCTTTTACGCCTATTGCCTCGATGGCGCGAAGAAGAAGGTGCTGACCGTCGCCTCAAACCCTGGGCACCTCCTGTGGAGCCGCATCGTGCCAAAGGAGCGCGCCGGACGGGTCGTCGCCCGGCTCCTGCAAAAGGACATGTGGAGCGGCTGGGGTGTGCGTACCCTGTCGAGCGGGAACCCGGCCTACAACCCCTCATCCTATCAGCGCGGGTCGGTGTGGCCGCACGACAACGGCATCATCGCGCTCGGCTTCCGGCAGTACGGTTTTGCCGCCGAGGCGGCGCAGGTCGCCCGCGCCGTGGTCGAGGCCGGGGGCTTTTTCGCGGCCTACCGGATGCCGGAACTCTATGCCGGGGTCGATCGCGATAAGAGCAAGTTCCCGATCCTCTATCCCGACGCCAACGTGCCGCAGGCGTGGGCGGCGGGGACCGTGTTCTTTCTGTTGCAGACGCTTCTTGGCGTCGCGCCGGACGCGCAGCGCGGCCGCCTCTTGATCGACCCAGCGCTGCCGGACTGGCTGCCGCGGCTTTCCGTGCGCGATCTGCGCCTGGGGAAGCAGGTCTTTGACCTCGCCTTCTGGCGCGACGGCGAGGAGACGCGGTTTGAGGTCAGAAAGGGCCACCCCGCGGCAATCGTGCGCCGCGAATGCGCGCTATCTTGAAGCCATGCCGGATGCGGGTTATCCCGCCGCACCGTGCGCTCACTTGACTCCGTCCGAACTGTCTTTCACCCTCGGCGAGGCGCCTTTCCGCTTTCAACCGCATCGGCACCATGAGCCCATCGGACGCTGCGCGGCAACACCTGATCTCCGCATTACATGCCTCCGGCCGCAAGGCTGCACTCGCGATCACCGGGGGCGGCAGCGGGGCGGTCGGCGAGTTGCTGCGCGTTCCCGGCGGTTCCCGGCTGCTGATCGAAGCGCAGGTTCCCTACGACGCATTGGCCCTCGCGACATTTCTCGGCTTTGCCCCGGCGCAGGCGTGCAGTTCCGACACTGCAATCGCGATGGCCCGCAGCGCGTGGGCGCGCGCTACCCGGCTGGTGCCGGAAAGCGGCGATCTGGTGGGCCTCGGCGCGACGGCGGCGCTGGTCAGCGATCGCCCGCGCAAGGGCGAGCATCGATTTCATATCGCATTCGCCAACGCCGCCGGCATTGCGCACTGTACGGGCGTGCTGGCCAAGGGCCGGCGTGATCGCGCCGCTGAGGAGGACCTGGTTTCACGCGCGATCATCCTGTGGCTGTCCCGGGCCTGCGGGGTCGCCGCACCATCGCCGCGCAGCCTGCTCGATGCGGATGAACATTATGCGGAGGCGGTCGCCAACACGATCGATGCCATCGATCGGTTTCTGGCCGGTGAAATCGACCGCGTCACGGCCCAGCCCGATGGCCAAATGATGCTGTCAGCGCCGCCGCCCCTCATGCTGTTGCCAGGTTCTTTCAATCCGGCGCATGCAGGGCACAGGCTGCTGGCGCGGGTCGTCGAAGAGATCCGGCAGCAGCTCCTGACGTTCGAAATCTCTGTCACAAACGTCGACAAGCCGTCGCTGGCGAGTGCGACGGTGAGACAGCGGCTCACGCAATTCGCCTGGAAGGCGCCGGTCGAACTGACGAGAGCGCCGACTTTTGTCGAGAAGTCGCGCCTGTTTCCGAGAACGACGTTTGTGATCGGGGCGGATACGGCGGAGCGGCTGGTTGCGCCAAAATATTACGGCGATGATGAGGTTCAAATGCACGCCGCACTGGAGGAAATCGGCAGCCGCGGCGGCAGCTTCATGGTGGCGGTGCGCGTCGATGGCGCGAGGCGCGTGCGCGCGTTGAGCGATATCCTGATGCCGCCGCGCTACGCCGATCTCTTCACCGAAATCCCGGAGCACCGCTTCCGCCTTGACATCTCCTCATCCGAGATCCGTGCACGGCGACGTACGGTTGGTCGCTCATAGCGAGACCAAAGGATCGCCCGCGCCGTCCTCAGCGCGGAACCAGGTTTGGCGTTGGCTCCAAGGGCAGGCCGGGGTGACCCGTCAACGCCTCGCCTTCCGCCTGCATCTCGCGCGCCTTCTTTTTCACGATCGGCAGCAGGGAGGCGATTTTTTCAAGATCGAGATCGGCCGCGATCCCGGGATAACCGGCGCGCTCGATCATCGCTCCGAGCTTTCTGTTCTCAAACTGAGCAAAGACCCACCCAAGCGGGTCCTCGACCAATGTCCTGTCCCAATAAACCCGATGGTTCTTGTTGCGCGGACCATAATGGTAATGAGGCGCCTGCCAGAAGCAGTCAAAGGCCAGGATTTCCGTTTCCTCGACATAGGAACTGACGGTCGCGCCGCCGACATCCGCCAGGATGTGAACGGCAAGGCCGCCGTCTCCTCCTTGCTGGCGCCGCATCTCGAGGCCAAACCGGATGTTCCCGGCGTCAAAGATGTGGGTGCCGCGATTGTGCTTGACCGTGTTGCGCTTGGCAGCAAAGAGCGCGCGGGCGCACATTTCCACCTCGGGAAGGACGCGCCCGACTTCGGCCGGATCGACCGCTGCGGCGATCTCCGGATAGCCGGCCCGTTCCAGCATCTTTGGGAGCTTTGTCTCCAGGGTCCGGACGGTCCAGCCAATCGGGTTCCCGTCGGCGATCGGGTCCATCCGGCAGAGTTCGCCTCTGCCGCCCTGCGTCCGCGGCGTGCCGCCCAGGTTCATCGGTCCCGAGGGCAAATCCGGATTTTCCGGCCCGTAGACGTAGCTTCTTTCGAGATCAAAGCAATTGAAGCGCAAGAGGGCCGTTTCTTTGCCCGAGACACCTGCCGTCACGGTGATGGCAACGCCCTGGTCGGCGTGATCCTGGATGTTGCCGTCCCACAACTCGTGCCTGACCGCGAACGTCACGGGACCTGCCGCAAAGCTGGTCTTTTCCAATGCTGGCGCCATGCCCAGGCACTCCTTTTCTTGAAGGGTTGGCGAGAGTGCAAAACCCGTTCTCGCGGGTCCGCCGCGATTTGACACCAGGATTGTCCTTCCCAGCGGCTTGCGCAAGAGCCGCCGTGCGCCGCCTTGCCCCGAATGCGCTCGGGAGCAAGGCGGCCCGGTCAACAAAGCTTGCGTCAGGCGTTTGGCGGGAAAAAGACCAGCGCGCGCACCTCGATGCTTTCCCGCGGCGGCGCGCCGGGGCAGAGCGGGTTCTCAAACGAGGTGTGGAACGACAACCGGGCGCGGCCGTCATGGGCGCTGTCGTGCACCCGGATGAACAGCGCCTCATCGGGCTGCATGTCCGAAAAATAGTACCAGTGGTGCGCCGGATTGTACGCAACCCGCGAGGTCTCGCCGCGCACATGGGCATAGACGAGATCGCTGGCGATCAGATCGCCGTCGGTAAAGCTGCGCGCGTCGCACAGCGCGAGCGGCGAATCCTGCACCGGACCCCGGATCGGGCGCCACACGTTGACGATCCCAAAGCGGTGCTTCAGCAACTCTTCCGCGTCGGCGCCGAGATGGTCGCGCACCCGCCGCGGCGCCGAGTTCACCGTGTGGTCGTTGTGGACCTGGCGCGAGGGCGTCGCCAAGCCGGCCCGGGTCGCGTTGCGCACATTGTGGTCAAAGACAAAGACGCGGCTGGCGCCCAGCTTGTCGCGCACCAAGCGCTCGACCTCCGGGTAGTAGACGCGCTTGATCTCCTCGGGCGAATAGAAATCGCCGACCGCGGTTGGCGCCCTCACCAGGGCAAAGCCGTTGCGGTCGAGCGTGAACTCGGCCGCGCGGCCGCGCGCGTCCTCGATCGTCACTTCGCGCGGATCGTCGGTGCCGTTCCAGCGCGGCACGCCGGGCGGCGGCTCGATGCGGTAGTACGCCGGCTTTTCGCTGCCGCGCTTCAGATAATTGAGCGTCGAGGTGAGGGTCTTGGGGGCTACAGCGGCATCGAGCGGCATGAGGGGTCTCCTTCGATGGGGAAAACGCCGTGCGGTAAACTCCGGCTCCGGCGCAAGGTGTTTCGCGCGCCCCGAGGGATTGGAACACCGTACTACTCCACGTTCTCGGGCGGGTGTCAATCGTAATAACAAGATTGTTCGGGAGAGAAGTTCTATTTAACACACAAAACAGAGATTTTGTGCCATACTCGCGCCCGACCCGAACAAGGGGCATCTCAGGCTCAACCCGTCGCTTCCGCGAGAGCGGGGAGCCGGGGCCTGCCCCGGCTTTGCCCCGGAACCATGCCCTGGCCCCGGTTTCCCGCTCTCGCCGGAATGAGGGCGCATCGTTGGATGTTGCGCGATGCGCTTCGGATCGGCCCGGAACCGTCAGGATGCGGCGGCGAGCTTGTCCTGTGTCTTTGTCGCAAAGTCGCTGGCGTCGTGGCGCTCGTGCAATTGGCTTGCGGGGTCGCCGGCGGTGCGGTTGACCATCCGCCCGCGCCTGACTGCCGGCCGCTCGTAGATCAAATCCGCCCAGCGCTGGACGTTCTTATATTCCTGCACATCCAGGAACTCGGTCGCGCCGTACTGCCCGAACTTGACCAGCCCGCCATACCACGGCCAGATCGCCATGTCAGCGATCGTGTAGAAGTTGCCCGCGACATAGGGGCTCTCGGCGAGCCGGCGTTCCAGCACATCCAGGAGACGCTTTGTCTCCATCGTAAAGCGGTCGATCGCATATTCGATCTTGACCGGGGCGTAGGCGTAGAAGTGGCCAAAGCCGCCGCCGACGTAAGGCGTGCTGCCCATCTGCCAGAACAGCCACGACAGGCATTCGGCGCGCGCGGCGCCTTCCTTTGGCAGAAACTCGCCGAACTTCTCGGCGAGATACATCAGGATCGCGCCGGTCTCAAAGACCCGGATCGGCGTCGGACCGCTGCGATCGACAAGCGCCGGGATCTTGGAGTTCGGGTTCACCTTGACAAAGCCGCTGCCAAACTGATCGCCCTCGCCGATGCGGATCAGCCAGGCGTCGTACTCCGCGCCCTTGCGGCCGAGTTCCAGCAGCTCTTCGAGCATGACCGTGACCTTCACCCCGTTTGGCGTGCCCTGCGAATAGAGCTGCAACGGGTGGCGGCCGACCGGCAGCTCCTTCTCGTGCGTGGGGCCGGCAACCGGCCGGTTGATGTTGGCAAACCGGCCGCCGCTCGGCTTGTTCCAAACCCAGACCTTGGGGGGCGTGTATTCGGGCGTATCGGTCATTCCTGAAGCTCCAGGCATATGGCGGGATGCGCGGACACCGCGCGACCGGCGCATCTTACACAATTGGTTTGCCGCCGCACGCGCCGGATGGCGGTTTGCATCCCTCCTATCCGGCACCCTGCCGCCTTCGGCCTCGCGCCGGCCCCGCGCGTCCGCTAGGATCGCCGCGCTGTCCGCTGCGCAAGGAGACCGGTCATGGCTCTCGCCTACAACACCATCGATGCCGACGGCCATATCCTCGAGCCGCTCGACCTGTGGGACAGATACATCGATCCCGCGTTCCGCGAGCGCCGGCCGCGGTTTGTCATCGACGACAGCGGCAAGGAGCGCCTTGAGGTCGAGGGCAAGCTGCTGGGCAACCCGCGCGGGATCGGCAGTCTTGGCGCAGTCGGCGTCCGCCAGGGCGCGGTCAAGCTCGACAGCCTCAAATATGCCGAAGGGAAAAAGGGCGGGTTTGACCCGCACGCCCGCATCGTCGATATGGACGCCGACGGGATCGATGCCGCCTTTCTCTATCCGAGCCTCGGCCTCTTTGCCGGCGCCGTCGCGGACCCCGCGCTCGCAGCCGCGCTGTGCCACGCCTACAACCGCTGGCTCGCCGACTACTGCAAGCCCTACCCCGACCGCCTGTTCGGGGTTGCGATGCTGCCGATGCAATCGGTCGATCTCGCCATCGAGGAGATGCGCCATGCGCGCGAGAAGCTCGGGATGCGCGGCGGGTTTCTGCGGCCAAACCCGTGCCACGGCAACCGGATGATCAGCGACCCGATGTATGAGCCGTTCTGGACGGCGGCCGAGGCGCTCGATTTCTCGATCGGCTTTCACGAGGGTTCGACCACCGCGATGCCGACCGTCGGCGTCGATCGCTTTGAGAAGGACCGCGCGGCGCGCCATATGATCTCGCACACGATGGAGATGATGCTGGCGGCGATGGCGGTGATCTGGGGCGGCGTCGTCGATCGTCATCCGCGGCTGCGCGTCGCCTTTCTGGAATCGGGCGGCGGCTGGATCGCACCCTGGCTCGACCGCATGGACCGGCATTTTGACGACCAGGGGTTTAACGACACCGCCCCCGCGATGCGGCCCTCCGAACTGTTCCGGCGCAACTGCTGGATCTCGTTTGAGCCGGTCGAGAACAGCCTCGCCGTCCTCGCCGATTATATCGGCCCGCACAAGATCCTGTGGGCGACCGATTACCCGCACCAGGACGGCTTTTTCCCGGGCGCGCCGCAGATGGTGCGCGACCGGCTCGCGCCGTTATCGCCCGCGGCGCGGCACCAAGTGCTGGCCGGCGGCGCGATGGGGTTCTACGGCTTGGCGTGACGGCGGGGATGATTTCCCGCCCTCCTTTGCTTCCGTCACGAGGCGGATCGGGAGTAGGCTGTCGCAAGGTGCCCCCGCGAAGAGGGCACCACCGGGGGACGAGCCGCGCGAGGAATCGCAAGGGAGGAGAGAGCGATGCTGGAAGTCGGCCTGTTTCATAACGGCGCGTCGAGCCTGCCGGTCATCACCGACAGAAACGGCACCACCTTCAACGACGGCGCGCTGCCGGTGGTCCACAAGGCGGCGCAGGAAACCCTCGTCAACCAGGTGCGCCAGGGAATCCTTGCCGAAAAGCTCGGGTTCCAGTCGTTCTGGCTGACCGAGCATCATTTCCAGCCCGAGGGCGCGGAAATGAGTCCAAACCAGCTGATGGTGCAGATGGCGGTGGCGGCGAACACCAGGCGCATCCGTCTCGGCCAGGCCGCCAACATCATCGTGTGGCACCATCCGGTGCGGCTCGCCGAGCAGATCGCCATTCTCGATACGATCAGCGGCGGGCGGGTCGAATGCGGCATCGGCCGCGGCTATCAGCCGCGCGAGAACGAGACCCTGGGCCGCCCCTACGGCTCGACGATCCAGGATCAGGAGCGCAATCGCAAGGCGTTTGAGGAAAGCCTCGCGATCATGAAGAAATGCTGGACCGAACCCTCGTTCTCGCATCACGGCGAGTTCTTCTCGGTCCCGCCGACCTACACCAAGTGGAACCACAAGCAGACGATCGCCTATTTCCAGCGCGAGGGGATGGGGCGGCGGCTTGAGGATGTGCTCGCGCTCGGCGATCCCGACATGTACTCGGCCGGCAACCCGGTCCAGGCGACGACGACGACGCTGAAGGAATTGCAGGTCTTCCCGCAGCCGGTGCAGAAGCCGCACCCGCAGCTCTGGGAACCCCTGACCAGCGAACGTTCGCTGAAATTCGCCGCCGAGCACGGGATCAACGGCGTGATGATCGCCGAACCGAACGACCGCCTGCGCCGCAACCTCGACATCTATCATGCCGCGGCGGAAAAGGCGGGCTTTCCCGACATGCGCCAGCGCGGCGCGTTCAAGTTCGGCTGGGACGCCGACAAGCGGCGCGGCATTATGACCAGCCGTTATCTCCACATCACCCGTCCCGGCAAGGAGAAGCAGGCCCTCGACCGCGCGGCGCGGGCGATCGAATTGCAGTTCGACTATTACGGGCCGTTCGGTTTTGGCGCGGTCGTGTCGCGGCTCAACGAGCCGATGTTCGATCTCAACAGAAAAGTCACGGCCGAGATGCTGCGCGAGCGCGGGATCGCGATCCACGGCTCCAAGCAGTACGTCATCGACACGATCATGACGATGCGCAAGGAGTGCGGCTACGACGATTTCTGCTTTCTCGGCTGGTTCGAACTCGGCGGTTTTGCCGCCAAGGAGATCGAGGAGCAGATGCAGATCTTCTCAGAAGAGGTGATGCCGGTCATCGCGCGCGAATGCGGCGGCAAGGTCGAATTGCCGACGCGCGGTCTCGATCTGGTCGTCTGAGAAAAACTGCCGCAGGGCGGAAAAGCGCCGCAAAGCAGCGCGCATTCCGCCATGCCGCAAAACGGCGGAATGCGCCGCCCCGGCTGCCGCCGAGGCGGCCTTTTCGCCCTGCGCCAAACGGGGAGGAGAAGCCATGGCGAGCAAAGGCACGGAGAAACTGAATACGCTCTATCGCGGCTGGGTGGCGGCGCTCCAGGCGAACCCGGAGATGCCGCTCGACGAGTTGCGCGCGATGTTCGACGAGTGGGGCAACATCACCGGCGAGCCGGGCGGTGTCGATTACACCGAAACCGATGCCGGAGGCGTCCCGGCCCTGTGGGCGGCGCCCAAGGGCTGCGCCGCGGACCGCGTGCTCCTGTGCTCCCACGGCGGCGGCTATGTCGTCGCCTCGATGTATACGCACCGCAAGACCTATGCCCATGTCGCCAAGGCGGTCGGTTGCCGCGCGCTGATCGTCGATTACCGGCGCGCTCCCGAGAATGTCCACCCCGGCCCGGTCAACGACATGGCGCGAAGCTACAAATGGCTGCTCGACCAGGGGATAAGGCCAAACCATGTCGCGCTGATCGGCGATTCAGCGGGGGGCGGTCTCGCGGTAACGACGATCCTCTGCGCCCGCGAGCAGGGGCTGCCCGCGCCCGCCGCGACAATGCCGCTGTCGCCCTGGCTCGACATGGACGCGAGCGGCGAGACTTTTACGACCAACGCCGGCAAGGATCTGCTTGTCAGCCGCGACATCATCCAGGCGATGGCCGGCACGTTTCTCGGCGAGAACGGCAATCGCCAGGACCCGCTCGCCAATCCGCTCCGCGCCGATCTCCGGGGTCTGCCGCCAATGTACATCCAGACCGGGGCGGATGAAACGCTGCTCGACGACAGCCGCAGATTGGCCGATCTGGCGCGCCGCTCCGGGGTCGATGTGACGCTGGAGATCGTGCCGGAGATGCAGCACGTCTTTCAGTTTCTCGCCGGCACCGCGCCCGAGGGAGACGCGGCGGTCCGCCGCCTCGCCCTTTGGGTCCGCCCAAAGCTCGGCCTCGGCTGAGGCGGCACGCCGGGCGGGATCAGACCAGGGTGGCGATGGCGGTGGCGATGACGCGGTTCAACGCCGCGAGGTCCATCGGATGATCGGTCTCATTGGCGACCGCGACGGTCAGGCGATGGCGGCGCAGGATGAAAATGCGCTGATCCGAAGCACCCGCCGCCCATGCGGTGTCGCTCGGCAGGTCCGGGAACAGGCGATCGCTATTGGCGCGGAAGCACGCCGCATAGCTGGTGCCGGTATGGGTCGGGGTCAGCGCGTAATCGGCCCAGCCTTGCGGCAACAGGCGCTCGCCGTTCCACACGCCGTCCTGCAAGTAAAGCACGCCGAGTTTGGCGTAGTCGCGCAGGGTCGCAAAACCGGCCCCTGAGGCGATCAGATTGCCGGCGATATCGGCGGAATGCTGATAGCTCGCCATGCCGATCCGGTCGGCCAGGAGGGCATAGACCGTCTGGTGATAGGGCAGACCGCGGCGCCCGATCTGGTCGCGGATCACAGCGCCGAGCACATTGGGGCCGGCGTTGATATAGCGGAACACCGCGCCGGGGATTGTCGCGACAATCGAGCGCTGCGCCGCCTCAAAGGCGTCGATCGCATCCTGATAGACCGAGCTGTTCTCAAAGCCGAGCGTGGTGCGGCCGTCCTCGTGCCGCGCCGGAAATCCCAGCCCCGAGCGCATGCGCAAGAGGTGATCGAGGGTGATCAGGCGATGGATCGTGCGCGGATCGCGCCACAAGGGCGCCGGCGCCGGATCATGGACCGAGGCGAGCCAGCCCTCATGGATCAGGCGTCCGATCAGGGTGCAGGTGATCGCCTTGGTCATCGACCAGCTCGGGGTCGCCCGGTCCGGTCTGCCAAAGGCGCTGTAGCGTTCGCACAGGACCCGGTCGGGGGTGGCGATCAGGATGCCGTAGGCGCCGGTCGAACCGGCAAAGAACCCGCCGAGAGCGGCGGTGAGGGAAGCGGGCGCGGGCGGTGGCGCCTCGACCGCGGCGCCCAGGGGCCAGGGGCGCCCGGCATCGGCCAAGGGGCGCGCGAGCGGCTGCGGATCAAAACGGGGCGCGGCATGGGTGCCGAGCAGAATGCCGCCGTAGCCGGGGCGCGCGATGGCGCTGCCGACGATCGGCTCGCCAAAGGCCGGATCGTTCCAGATCACTGTGACGCGGCGCTCGGTGTCGTCGCTGGCGATCGCGAGGCGCCCGGCGCGCTGGGCCGCGACCAGCGCCGCCGGATCGCCCTCCGGCGGGCGCGTCGTCAGGTTGCCCGGCGGCTGGACCGGGCGCCAGCGGAAATGCCGCTCGGCGGTGGCGCGATCGAGACCGCTCACATAAAGCATGTCGGTCATGCGCTTGGCGGCAAAATTGATCGTGCGCTGGCACAGGGCGCGGGCTGTCGCCTCGCACAGGAGCGGATCGGGCGGGCCGTCGCCAAAGGGTTGCGGGGTGCGGTCGAACAGCGGTTCCGGCGGAAGGACAGCGGCTGCGGGTTGCTGGCTCATCATCTCGGCTCCTGTGAAAGGCTTGTCAGGGTGCGCGTTCGCGGAACCGCCGGCAAGGGCGGAACGGGGCTGGGACAAGAGCGGTTCGGCGAGGCGCCGGGCAGGCTCCGGCGGCCCGGCCCTCCGCCGCGGGGCCGATCCTCGTCGCTCTCGCGCCCGCGGGTGAGGGCCGCACCCGCTTGCCACCTCACCGGATGCGCGACAGTTCGACATCAAAAATGAGGGTCGCGTTGGGTGGGATGACGCCGCCGCCGGCGCCTTCGCTGCCATAGGCAAGTGCGGGCGGGATGATGAGGGTCCGCTCGCCGCCCGCCTTCATCCCGGCGATGCCCTCGTCCCAGCCGGGGATCACCTGATGGGCGCCGAGGGTGAAAGTGAACGGTTCGCCGTGGTCGCGCGAACTGTCGAATTTTCTGCCCTTTTTGCCGTGGTCGTCGAGCCAGCCGGTATATTGCATGACGAGCGTATCGCCCGGTTTGGCCGCCGGTCCGGTGCCGATCTTTGTATCGGTATATTGGAGACCGCCGGGCAGCGTCACCGTGTGCGGCGCAGCGGCGCTCGCGGGCGAGACCGCAGCGAGAAGCAAAAGCGCCGCAGCAGCGGCGGCAACCCGTATCGGCATCCGCTTTCTCCCGGAAAAATCGAGCGGCAAATCCCCCGATCTCAGGCAAGCTCTACCGCGAATTCTGACCGGTCGCCACCTGATATCGCGGCGAGGAGGGTGCCATGCGGAGAAGCGAACTGGCCGTGGCGATCGCCGCGATCGGGCTTGCGGCCGGCGCGACCCTGCCCGCCGCGGCGGCCTCACCCGCGGCGCTGTGCCGGAAGCTCGGCACCGACGACCACTTGCGCCCGATCCCCCCGGCGCTGGTTCCGGCGGCGCGGCAGCTGTTTGATCTGCACGCCGCGCCGGCGCAGTGGGTGCGCCGCGCGACCGTCTTTCGCTGCTTTGCCCACCATGTCCTGATCTGCAATCTCGGGGCCAATATCCCGTGCGGGAAGGCGGATACGCGCCGCGATCTGCCCGCCGCGGACCGCTGGTGCGCCGGGCATCTGGGTTCGGATTTCATCCCCTATGTCGTGACCGGGCACGATTCGATCTACCGCTGGCATTGCGCCGGCGCGCGGGCGGCGGCAAGCGGTCCGGCGCGCGCGGTAGATGCGCGCGGCTTTATCGCGCGCTTCTGGAAGCGGGTCGATCCCGGCGATCGGTGAACGGGGTTGCGATGCGCCGGCGGTTTCGGATTACGATGGACGCAATACACAGAAGGGAGACGAGAATGGCGAACAACGCCTCGGGTGAATTTTCTCTCAGCGAATTTTCTCTCACCGTGACCGATGCGGCCGACGACCAGGCGCGGGCCATCATCGGCGACGGTCTGTCCACCTACAACGAGACCAAGGCCGGATACCGGGATTACCGGCCGATCGCGGTTCTCGTCGCCGACCCGCGCGGCGAGACGGTGGGCGGGCTGTTTGGACGGACTTCGCACGGCCTTCTGTTTGTCGAGCGCTTTTTCCTGCCAGAGGCATCGC
>JBOHMF010000032.1:0-16875 GCA_050730055.1 Allostellaceae bacterium | reverse complement strand
AAGGTGGGAACATAGGTCAAAACTGATAAGATGGCCGCGCTCGATATCGAAGAGACCGCGGTGATCTCATGGCTGGCAGCGTCAACAAGGCAATCCTGATCGGCAATCTCGGCCGCGACCCGGAAATCCGTTCGACCCAGGACGGAATGCGCATCGCGACGCTCGCCGTCGCCACTTCGGAGAACTGGCGCGACAAGGCGTCGGGCGAGCGCAAGGAGCGCACCGAATGGCACCGCGTCGTCATCTTTAACGAGCGGCTCGCCGAGATCGCCGAGAAATATCTGAAGAAGGGGTCCAAGGTCTATCTCGAAGGGTCGTTGCAGACGCGCAAATGGACCGACAATGCCGGCCAGGAGCGCTATACGACCGAGGTCGTGCTCGGCCGCTTTCGCGGCGAGTTGACCATGCTCGACAGCGCTCGCGGCGGCGGCGCTCCGGCCGGCGAGGGCGGCTTTGACGAGCCTTCCTATGGCGGCGGCAGTTTCGCCGATTCGCAGCCGACCGCCGCATCCGCGCGCGCCGCCCGCCCGTCCCGCACCTCGGGCGAGGAGCTCGACGACGATATTCCGTTCTGATCTCAACGTAACGGAAGGCAACAGCGATGGGTACGAAGGGCTTTGTCGTCCTGCCGGGACAGGGGCCGGTGTGGAACATGGGGCCGGGCCGGTCATCCGCGCTCAAGCTGCTCGGCGGAGAGACCGGCGAGAGCATCATGATGTTTGAGGAGAGCGCGCCGGCCGGCACCGATACGACGCTCCACCTGCACCATGACAGCGACGAGATAGCCTATGTTCTCAGCGGAGAGATCACGTTCAGGATCGGTGAGGAGATCGCCGTCGGCGGGCCTGGCACATGCGCATTTATGCCGCGCGGCCGCGCTCATGCCTGGAAGAACACCGGCGCCGAAACGGCGCGGGTGCTGTTCCTCTACACGCCCGCCGGGGCGGGAAAGCTGTTCGAGGAGTTGAGCCGGTCGCAGCGTCCGCGCGCTTCGCTCGACCCGCGCAAGGATGCGCAGGTTTACCGGCAGCATGGTTGGGAAATCGTCGGTCCTTCCCCGTTCTGAGCAGATCAACGGCGGTCAGCCGACCTCGTGACGTCTCTCGTACCGGGGCTCGACAAAACTTTGGCGGAGGATCTCCCGGTTGACGCAGCGGTCAAGGATCTGCAAGGGCTGCCGGCAGCAGCTCCATCTCCCGGTGCCGCTGCGCGGCATCGCTGCGCTGCCCTTTCGCATCTTCGGCATTCGACCGAGCCGGATGAACCCGAATATCTGCACGATTTGCGAGATGATGTTCACCACGCTCATGCGGGCCCGCAAGATCAAGGTCGAGGTCAGTGTTCTCTTCGCTGATTTGCGCGGCTATACCGCGTTGTCGCAAGCCTTGCCCGAGGATCGGATCGCCGCTCTTCTCGATCTGTTCTACGACACGTGCGCGGAAGCGATTTGGGATCACGATGGACTTCTCAACAAGACTATCGGTGATGCCGTCATGGCGGTTTTCAATTTTCCGATACGCCGGCCGGACCACGCGGAGCGCGCCATCGCAGCGGCACGCGAAATCCAGCGCTGCTGGAGGGCAGGCGAGGGCATGCCGGTCGAGGGTACGGAGCAGAACGGGCGCGTGCTCGGGGCCGGCATCGGTATCGGCATTGACAGCGGCATGGTCAGCTTTGGCGAGTTCGGCCGAACGCATCGTGATCTGACGGCGATCGGCACCGTTGTTAACACCGCGGCGCGCGCCCAAGCCGCGGCGCAAGCCGGACAGATACTCGTAACGCGGTCGGTGCGCGACCGTTCGACACTTCCCTCAGCCGGTCTCGAAGGCCGGCTGTACGCGTTGAAAGGGATGGCGGAACCGACCGAACTCTACGCCGCCCAGTAGTTTATGGGATGGGCACTCCGCTCCGGGTTCCCGCTGCTGCGGGAGCGCCGAAAGGAGCGGCCGAGAGGGAGGATTTTGCGATGAGTGATGTTTCGGGTCCGCCCTTCCGCGCCGATCATGTCGGCAGCCTGCTGCGCCCGCCGGAGCTGTTGCGGGCGCGTGCCGATCATCAGGCCGGGCGGATCTCCGCCGCCGAATTGCGCGCGGTCGAGGACAGGGCGATCTCTCGGATCGCCCGGATGCAGCGGGAGGCCGGTCTCCACAGCATCACCGACGGCGAATTTCGCCGCGGCTCGTGGCACATGGATTTTCTCTACCGCATCGGCGGGGTCGAAAAGACCGACCGGCTCCTGCGCATAGAGTTCCGCAACGAGGCGGGACCGGTCGAAGCCGCGCTCGGCGCCTTTGCCATCACCGGCAAGCTCACTCTGAACGAGACGATCTTTGCCGCGGATTTTTCCTATCTGAGATCGGTGGCGCCGCCGGGCACGACCCCAAAGCTGACGATCCCCTCGCCCTCGATGCTGCACTACCGCGGCGGGCGCGCCGTCATCGACAAGACCGCCTATCCCGACATGGAGCCGTTCTGGCACGATCTCGCCCAGGTCTATGCGCAACAGATCAAGGCTCTCGCGGCGCTCGGCTGCACCCATCTGCAACTCGACGACACCAGCCTTGCCTATCTCAACGATCCCGCCCAGCGCGAATACATCGCGCGCCTTGGCGGCGACGGCGAGCACCAGCACCTCATCAACATCCGCCTGATCAACGAAGCGCTCAAAAACCGCCCGCCCGGTCTGACGATCACGACGCACATGTGCCGCGGCAATTTCCGCTCGTCGTGGGTCGCCGAGGGCGGCTACGACCATGTCGCCGAGGCGCTCTTTGGCGAACTCACGGTGGACGGCTATTTTCTCGAATATGACGACGCGCGCTCGGGCGGGTTTGCGCCGCTGCGCTTTGTGCCAAAGGAGAAGCGCGTCGTTCTGGGTCTCGTAACGACAAAAAAGCCCGCGCTCGAACAGAAGGACGCGCTGAAGCGCCGCATCGACGAGGCCGCCCGCTACGTGGCCCTCGACCAGCTCTGCCTCAGCCCGCAATGCGGTTTTTCCTCCACCGTCGAAGGCAACCGGCTCAGCGAAGAGGAGGAATTCGCCAAGCTGCGCCTTGTCGTCGAGGTGGCGCGCGAAGTGTGGGGCTGAGCCGCGGCCGGTACGATCCTAGGGTTGCAAGACCCCGACGGTGGCGGCGGTGCCGGGCTGAGGTGCGATCGGGGGTTCGGTTTTGGCCGGCTCGGCAAAACGCCAGAGAATGATATAGCGCCCGACCGAAGACTCGGCCCGCGGCCGGCCAAAGGGGGCGAGCGAGCGCAGATAATCCTGCGGCGCCATCATCGGACCCTGCCCGGTGCGGCCGTAGACCGCCCACAGATCATGGCCGGGGGCGAGCCGCTTGGCCTCGGCGAGATGACGGGCGATGCGCACGCCGCGACCGGCGAGATCGACCCGCTGAGCAAAGACCGAGAACACGTAATCGCTGTAGCCGCGGTTGACCAGCACCACATCGCCCGGTCTTGCCTCAGCGGCGAGCCGAGCCGCCAGGAGATCCCAGCGCGGCTTGGTCTCGTCATGGTAGTAAGGCGCCAGATTGATCAGCCCCGCCGCCAGCAGCACCGGGGCGGCAACAGCAAAGCGCAGCCCCGTCAGCCCGCCGAGACCGGCCCCGGCCAGGACAAAGAACGGGGCGGCGCTCCACATGAAATAGCGCGGCACCAGCACCGGCACAAAGGGCGTCAAGAGGAGCATGCCGAGGGGCACCAGCAATGCCGCGCCGCCAATGACCGCCAACACCGCCGGCGTCCGGCGCAGCCGCCACGCCCCAAGCGCCGCCAGCGCCGCGACCGCGGCGGACAGCCCGGGCACGGCAGCGGGCGCGAGGCCAAAGGTGATGAAATCGGATATGCGCAAGAGATAGACCGGCGCGAGGGCCGACCAGATCGTGCCGAGCGTCTCCGGCGGCGCCCAGCGGGCCCCCTCGACGAGGCTCGTCTTGCCAAACAGACAGACCGCGGCGAGCCACGGTGCCCACGCGGCGACAACCAGGAGTTGGACGATCCCCCAACGGCGCAGAAAGGCGCGCCGCGTTTCTGAGCCTGTCGCAGCGCCGGCCTGCCAGGCGATTGCGACCGCGCCCAGATTGGCGACGACGAGCCAGGCCATCGCGACATTGAGGACACAGAGCGCCGCCGCGGTTCCCAGCCCATAGGCCAACCAGGCGCCGCGCAACCCGCTCTGCCGCCACGGACGCGCCGCCGCCGCAGGCTCCTGCGCGAGGCGCACAAGGCCGAGGAGCGCGACCAGGATCAGAACGCCGACAAGGGTATAGGAACGCGCCTCCTGTCCGAACTGGACCTCGAACGGCGACAGCGCCATCAGGAGACCGGCCGCCGCGCCGCTCGCCGCACCGGCCACCCTGCGGCCGAGCGCGCAGGCAAGACCGGCCGCTGCCGCGCCCAGGATCGCCGAGGGCAGCCGCAACAGGGCTTGCGAGGCGCCCCATCGCGCCACCCCCCACAACAGCAGGAAATAGCTTGGATAGTGCCGGTTGTGGAGGGCGTCGAGAACGAGGTGAGACAAGCTCCCCGTCGCCCGGTAGAAGCTGGTGACCTCATCGAGCCAGAACGGCTTGGCGCCCAGGCCGTGAAGCCGCAAGAGGAGGGCAAAGACGGCGATCGCCGCGGGCAGAGCGCAGTCCTGCACGATCCTTTGCCGGCGCAGGCGGCGCGGATGCGGGACCGGCGACGGCTCAACCACAAAACCCATTCCCGCCCCGCAATCGACAGCCGAGCCGTGGTATGCTGGCGCCGTGCGCGGCGTTCCCGCCGCGGCCCTCATGCCGCAGGGTGCTCACGGCAGATTCGCGGCGCCGCGGGGCGCACGGGCGATCGCGGGATGGCCCCGGTGAGCGCTCCCGCGCGAGGACGCAAATCCTTTGTCCGCCCCGGAAAATGAGGTAATCTCGGGGCCGGATCACCATATCTAGCATCGGCGGCATCGCGGTGCGGTCCTTTCCGGGCGGCCGCGATTTTTGTCGAACCGCGATCGCAAGAAGCGAGCAGCCTTGGCCCTGACCTCCGCTCCCCCCAGCGCCCCCAACATCACCATCGTCGCGATCGAGGAGGAGATGCGACGCTCCTATCTCGATTACGCGATGAGCGTGATCGTGGCGCGCGCGCTCCCCGATGTCCGCGACGGTTTGAAGCCGGTCCACCGCCGCATCCTCTATTCGATGAAGGCGAACGGCAACGAGTGGAACCGCGGCTATCGCAAGTCGGCGCGCATCGTCGGCGATGTGATGGGCAAGTACCACCCGCACGGCAACCTCGCGATCTACGAAGCGATGGTGCGTCTGGCGCAGGATTTCGCGATGCGCCTGCCGCTGATCGACGGCCAGGGCAATTTCGGCTCGATGGACGGCGACCCGCCGGCGGCCGAGCGCTACACCGAGGCGCGGCTGGCCCGCGCCGCCAATGCGCTCCTGGACGATCTCGACAGGGACACGGTCGATTTCCAGCCCAATTACGATGACAGCGAGGAGGAGCCCCGCGTCCTGCCGGCCGGCTTTCCCAATCTCCTCGTCAACGGCGGCAGCGGGATCGCGGTCGGCATGGCGACCAACATCCCCCCGCACAATCTGAGCGAGGTCATCGACGCCTGCTGCGCCTATCTCGACAACGGCGCCATTTCCAGCGACGAGCTGATGGAATTTGTCCCGGCGCCCGATTTCCCGACCGGCGGGATGATCATGGGTCGCGCCGGCGTCCACGCCGCCCTCACCACCGGCCGCGGCGCGGTGATCCTGCGCGCCCGCACCCACCTCGAGGAGGTGCGCCGCGACCGTCAGGCGATCATCTGCACCGAGATTCCCTATCAGGTCAACAAGGCGCGCCTCGTCGAGCGCATCGCCGAGACGGTGCGCGAAAAGCTGATCGAGGGGATTTCCGATCTGCGCGACGAAAGCGATCGCGATGGTGTGCGCGTCGTCATCGAGCTGAAGCGCGAGGCCGATCCCGACATCGTTCTGAACCAGCTTTATCGCCACACCGCGCTGCAAACCAGCTTTGGCGTCAACATGCTGGCGCTGAATGGCGGGCGTCCCGAACTCCTGAGCCTGCGCGACATCATCGCCGCCTTTATCGTCTTTCGCGAGGAGGTCGTCACCCGCCGCACCCGGCATCTCCTGGGCAAGGCGCGCGGGCGTGCGCATATCCTCCTGGGGCTGCTGGTCGCGGTGGCCAATCTTGATGCGATCATCGCCCTCATCCGCGCGGCTCCCGATCCCGCCGCGGCGCGTGCCGGCCTCATGGGCCAGGTCTGGCCCGCGGGCGAGGTGGCTCCGCTCCTCGCGCTCGTCGGCGAGGACGGGACGGGGACCGATGCCGCCGGCGCCTATCGGCTCTCCGACGAGCAGGCGCGTGCGATCCTCGATCTGCGCCTGCAGCGCCTCACCGGTCTCGAACGCGACAAGATCGCCGAGGAATTGCAGGGGCTGATCGGCGAGATCGAAGATTATCTCGAAATCCTGCGCTCGCGCGGCCGGCTCATCGCGGTCGTACGCGGCGAACTCATGGAGATCAAGGAGCAATTCGCCACCCCGCGGCGCACCGTGGTCGAGGAGGTCGAGTTTGAGGCCGATATCGAGGCGCTGATCCAGCGCGAGGCGATGGTCGTCACCGTCAGCCACGCCGGTTACATCAAGCGCGTGCCGCTCTCAACCTATCGCGCGCAACGGCGCGGCGGGCGCGGGCGCGCCGGCATGGCGATCCGCGAAGAGGATTTTGTCAGCGAAGTTTTTGTCGCCTCGACCCATGCGCCGGTCCTGTTTTTCACCTCCTCGGGGCGGGTCTACAAGCTCAAGGTCCACCGCCTGCCGCTCGGCACCCCGCAGGCGCGCGGCCGGCCGATGGTCAATCTGCTGCCCAACCTGGCGCCGGGCGAGACGATCTCGACCGTGATGCCGCTGCCCGAGGACGAGGCAAGCTGGCAGGACCTGCACGTCGTGTTTGCGACGGCGCAGGGCCATGTGCGGCGCAACGGGCTCTCCGACTTTGGCGACATCCGCGCCAACGGCAAGATCGCGATGAAGTTCGAGGGTGAGGACGCCGACGACCGGCTGATCGCCGTTGCTGTCTGCACCGAGGCGCACGACGTGCTGCTGGCGACCCGCGCGGGCAAGGCGATCCGTTTTCCGGTCGGTGATCTCCGGGTGTTTTCCAGCCGCAATTCGGTCGGGGTGCGCGGCATCAGACTGGGCGCCGACGACGCCGTGATCTCGATGTCGATCCTGCGCCATGAGGAAATCGATCTGAAGGAGCGCAACGCCTATCTGAAGCTCGCCGCCGAGCGCCGGCGCCAGAACGGCGACGAGGGCGAGGCGGTCGAACCCGCCGAGGCGGACGATGGCGAAGCGGAAGCGGGCGAGGAGAACACGATCGCGGAGGAGATGCTGGCCGCCCTCGCCGGGCGCGAAGAATTTGTCCTCGGCGTCACCGAAAAAGGTTTCGGCGTGCGCAGTTCCGCCTATGATTACCGGATCACCGGGCGCGGCGGCCAGGGCATTGACAACATGGATCTGAGCCGGCGCCAGGACGCGATCGTCGCCGTCTTTCCGGTCGGCCACAAGGATCAGGTCATGCTGGTGACCGATGGCGGCATGGTGATCCGCATCCCGGTCGATGGCATCCGCATCGCCCGGCGCCGCAGCCAGGGGGTGGTGATCTTCAAGCTTGGCGAGGGCGAGCGGGTGGTCTCGTCGGCACGGCTTCCCGAGATGGCCGAGGAGAACGGCAACGGTGCCGAGACCGCCGAGGATGAGGCGGCGGACCCGGCGCAGCACCATGAGGCAGACGCATGAGCAAGCCGCGGATCGGGGTCTACCCCGGCACCTTTGACCCGATCACCAACGGGCACACCGACATCATCCGCCGCGCCATGCGGATCGTCGACCGGCTGGTCATCGGGGTCGCCCGCAACGATGGCAAGGGGCCGCTGTTTGCCACCGACGAGCGGGTCGAGATCGTGCGCGAGGAGATCGCCCATCTCGACAACGGCGAGGCCGAACGCATCGAGGTGCGGCCGTTCGATACCCTCTTGATGCACTTTGCCGAGGCGGTCGGGGCCGGCGTCATTCTGCGCGGGCTGCGCGCGGTGTCGGATTTCGAGTACGAGATCCAGATGGCCGACATGAATGCCCGGCTCAACCCGCACATCGAGACCGTCTTTCTGATGGCCTCGGACCGCTACCAGTTCATCTCCTCACGTCTCGTAAAGGAGATCGGCGCACTCGGCGGCGAGGTTTCGCATTTTGTCAGCCCGCGCGTCGCCCGGCGTCTCACCGAGCGCTTTGCCGTCCCGCGCGGCCGCCCGCGCCACGGCGGATAATCCGCGGCGCTCTCAGGCGCGCGCCGCCCGTTTCTGTCGGCGCCGCGACCCCTGCGGGGTGCGGGCCGACGGTGCCTTGCGGAGATCCTCCCGGGTCGCGAGCCAGGCGCGCAGCGCGGCGGCCGCCTCCGCCGCCGTCGCATTGAGAGGCTCGACCCGGCGCGCGGCGGCCGCGCCATCCTCCCCCCGGCACGCGGCTTCGATGCCGCGGGCGAGACGGCTGAGCCGCGGCGCCCCGAAATTGCCGGCGCAGCCGGCCAGGTTGTGCGCTGCGAAGACCAGCGCAGCGAGGTCGCCGGCCACCGAAAGAGCCTGGATTTCCGGCACCTGGACGGCGATCTGGTCGAGAAACGCGGTGAGGAGCTGATGCACGCTCTCCGCCGGGAGGCTCGCCGCGAGCGAATCGAGATGGGCATGGTCAAGGGCGGGATCATCGCCCGCGGCGGGGGCGGCGCAGCCGGCCAGCTTGTCCATGAGCGTGCGCGCCTCGATCGGCTTGGCCAGATAATCGTCCATTCCCATCGCCAGGTATTGCTGGCGAGCGCCGGTCATGGCATGCGCGGTGAGCGCGATGATCCGCACCTGACTGGCCGGAGGGGGAAGGGCGCGGATGCGCTCGGTCGCCTGAACCCCGTCGAGAACCGGCATCTGCACATCCATCAGTATGGCATCATAAGTGCTGCGGCGCACCGCGGCGACCGCCTCTTCGCCATTCTCGACGACATCGACCGCGTGCCCGGCGTGGCGCAGCATCGCCGCGGTCAGTTGCTGGTTGATCTTGTTGTCCTCGGCTACCAGGATGCGCAACGACCGCGCCGCGGCCTGCCCGGTGGCGCGGGTGAGCGGGACCGCCCCCGCCGGTGCGGAGGAGGACCCGAACAGCCGGACAAAGGCGTCGAGCAGCGATTGTTCCCGGATCGGCTTGATCAGCACCGCATCGACCGCGGCCAGCGCCTCGGGCGGCAGCGCATAGGTGCCGCCCGAGGAGGCGAGCACGAGCTTGGTTTCGGCGATCTCGGGACAGCCGCGGATGCGGTGGACCAGCGCGTCGCCCGACAGCGCCGGCATCATCTGGTCGATGATGACGAGATCAAACGGCCGCCCCTGGTGCCAGGCTCGTTCCAGCTCGGCGAGACCCTGAAAACCGTCGATCGCGGTGGCGGGGGTGATGCCGAGGGCGTCGAGCTGAGCCGTCAGCACGCGCCGGTTCATCTCGACATCATCGATGATAAGGACGCGCAGTTGGGCGAGCGTTTCGGGCAGCGCCCGGCGGCCGATGGTCGGATTGGCGGCCGGCGCCAGCGGGATCTCAAACCAGAACCGGCTGCCCCGTTCCGGAGCGGTTTCGACCCCGATCTCGCCGCCCATCAGCTCGACCAATTGTTTGGAAACGGCGAGGCCAAGCCCGGTGCCGCCAAAGCGGCGCGTGATCGAGCCGTCGGCCTGGGTGAATTTCTGGAACAGCCTGGCTTGCGCCTCCGGCGTCATGCCGATGCCGGTATCGGTGACGGCAAAGCGCAGCCGGGGAAGTCCGCTGCCGTGCTGCGGCGCGATTGCGACCTCTACCGCAACGCTGCCCTTGTCGGTGAATTTGACGGCGTTGCCGATGAGATTGAGCAGGATCTGGCGCAACCGGGTCGGATCGCCGCGAAACCCGGCGCGCGCCTCCGGCGCGATCAGAACGGCGAGATCGAGGGCCTTCTCGTTCGCCTTTGGCCCGAACAGGCCGACTGCCGATTCGACGACATCGACCAGATCAAAATCGATCGCTTCGATCTCGACCTTTCCGGCTTCGAGCTTGGAGACATCGAGGATGTCGTTGATCACCGTCAGCAACGCCTCGGCGCTGTCGTGCACGGCGATCGCATATTCCTGCTGCTCCGCCGTCAGCCTTGTCCGCAGCAGGAGGCCGTTCATCCCGATGATGCCGTTCATCGGGGTGCGGATCTCGTGCGACATGTTGGCGAGAAATTCCGACTTGATCCGGTTTGCCGCCTCGGCGGCGTCGCGCGCCGCGGCGAGATCGGCGGCCATCGCGGTCAGTTGCGCGCGCGCCTGTTCAAGATCGGCGACCCGCTGCTTGAGCGCCGCCTCGGCCTGCTTGGCGGCGGTGATGTCGGTGCGGGTGCCGACGATCCCGCCGTCGCCGGTGCGGCGCTCGACCGCGCGCACCCAGCGCCCGTCCTTCAGTTGCTGCTCCATCGGCTCGCGGCAGGCGCGATGCCACTCCAGGATCCGGCACGCCCACGCCTCCGCGCCTTCGGAGCCGAACTCGTGCAGATCGCGCTCGACATCGGCGCGGATCACGGTCTCAAAGCTCGATCCGGCATTGCACAAATCGGCGATGCCGGGGTAGAGCTGGCGGTAATTGCTGTTGGTCAGCACATAGCGGTCGTCGCGATCAAACAGGACAAACCCTTCCGAGCTCGATTCGATCGCATCGATCAATTGCTGCCGCGCCGCGTTCAACGCCTCCTCGGCGAGCTTGCGCTCGGTGATGTCGGCGCGGATGCCGACGATCCCGCCGTCGCGGGTGCGCCGTTCGGTCGCGCGTATCCAGCGGCCGTCGCGCAATTGCCGTTCCAGCGGCCGGTCGCAGGCGTGATGCCACTCCATGAGCCGGCTGACGAGCTCTTCGGGATCGCCCTCCATTCTCCATTTTCCGCGCGCGATGCCGATGCGCACCATGGTTTCATAGGGGGTTCCAGGCGCGAACAGATCCACCATGTCGGGATACAGCTCGCGGTATTTTGTATTGGTCAGGACATAGCGGTCGTCGCGATCAAACAGGACAAACCCTTCCGAGATCGATTCAATGGCATCGACCAGTTGCTGCCGCGCCGCCGTCAGCGCTTCCTCGGTGTTCTTGAGTTCGGTGATGTCGGTGCGGATGCCGACGATCCCGCCGTCGGCCATGCGCTGCTCGCTCAACCGCGTCCAGCGCCCATCGGCGCGCCGGCGCTCCAGCGGCTTCCCGGCGGCGCGATGCCAGGCCACGGTCCGGCCCATCCAGTCTTCCAGATCGCCCTCGGCGGCAAACACGCCCCGCTCGACCCCGGCGCGCAGCATGGTCTCGTAAGGCGTGCCGGGGGTGAGCACGTCCGCCATGTTTGGCAGCATCTGGCGGTATCTTGTGTTGGTCAGCACATAGCGATCGTTGCGATCGAACAGGACAAAGCCTTCCGAGATCGCCTCGATCGCGTCGATCAGTTGCTGCTCGGCGTGCTTGTAATCGGTGATGTCCTGGGTCGCGCCAAACAGGCCGAGATATTGCCCCCGCTCATCAAAGCGCGGGGTCAGCTCGGTGTGGACCCAGCGGATCTCGCCATCCGCACGCACCCAGCGATGCTCGACTTTCGCCATGCTGCGGGTCTCGATCGCCTGCCGGCGCACATCGAGATAGAGGGCGGCGTCGTCCGGATGGAGAAAAACGCGCGTCTCCGCCGCCGGCAATACCGGTTTTGGCGCAATGCCGGCGAGGGCGAACATCTCTTCCGACCAGACCGCGGTCTGTGCCGCCTCGTCGGTAAACCAATGGCCGATCCTGCCGACCCGCTGGATTTCGCGCAGTTGCCGCGCGGTTTCGCGCGCGCGGTTGCAGGCCGCTGCGGCCTCCCTGCGGGCGCGGCGCAGCGCGGCGAGAAGGATAAAGGCGCAGGCAAAGAGCGCAATCGCGACGATCGGCGCGAGCCAGCGCACCGCAGCGTCCTCGCCAAGAGACAGACCCAAAAGCACAAAAAGGGCGGCCAGGATCGCGGCGACCCCGCCCTGCGCGACCGGGGACCGCACGGGAGGAACGAGGCGAAAAAGGCGGCGGCGCATGATGGCAAGGTCCTTCCGGAGGCGCCCACCCCCCGGCATATGGCGATCTCGCATGATCCGCAAGCACCCGTGGTCTCGATCCGCCGTTCTGAGCCAAAAGGGTTAATTGCGGGTGAAGTGCATCCGCAGGATGACGGGATCTCGCCTGCTGCGGTCGCGGCGGCGATCAGGGGCCGCCCCCCATCGGGCCCGACGCCGAAATGCAGTAGTTCACCGGACACTCGGGCTGGTCGCTCGTTGGTACGCTGCGCAATTGGACAAGCTGTCCGCCCGAACAAACAGAGGCATTGGCGACAACAAAATCCTCAAAATCCGGGTTGCCGATAAAGACAAAACCCCTTGCCTGGATCAGGGCGTGCAGGGCAGTACAGGTATAGCTGCGGGTATCGACCCCGGCGGCAAAAGCCGGCGAGGCCAGGGCGATGGTCGCCAGAATCAAAACCAGCCGCTTCATGATCGCCTCCTTCCGGCGTGCCGGCGACAGCGGAACAGACCGCGCTACTCCGGCCGACGATGACTGCGGACCGGCTGCGCGGCCGGGCGGGTCGGGCTGAGGCCCGCGGGATAAAACAGCGCGATCGCCAAAACAAGCGCCGCGATCAGCGCGACGACCAGATAGACCTCGTGCAAGGCCCCCGCCACCGCCGCGGTCAGGCGGGCGATCTCGCCGGCGCCGAGACCGTGGCGCAGGCTCGGCTCCATCAGGCGGTTGACAGCGTCCCCGGCGCCGGGCAGGCGGCGATAGACGCCAAAATTGATGATCGCCCCAAACAGCGCCGCGCCCCAGGACGAGCCGAGCGTGCGCATGAACATGAACGAGCCGGTGGCGGCGCCGCGCTCGCCCCAGCCGACGCTCGCCTGGATCGAGACGAGAAACGCCGGATTGCAGAACCCGATGCCGAGACCCATCATCAGCGAGGCGGCAACCACCCAGAGGATGCCGCTCGCCGGTTGCAGCAGCGCCAGCATGGCGCCGCTCACCGCCAGCAGCACGCCGCCGACGATCGCCGAGGCGCGGTAGGAGGTGCGGTTCATGATCCAGGCGGTGGCAAAGGTCGCCAGTGTCCAACTGACCGACTGAACGCCAAGGGCAAAACCCGCGACACCCGCGCTCCTGCCAAGGACCCCCTGGATGTAGGGCGGCAGAAAGGCGCTCACCCCCATCATCGCCATAAAGGTGCCAAAGGCGCCGAGATTGCCAAGCGCGATGAGGCGGTTGCGCCACAGCCGGTAGGGCACGATCGGCTCCGACGCGCGGCGCTCGTGCAGGGCGAGAAGAACGAGCGCCGCGACGCCGAGCACCGCGAGCACCGCGACGCCGGAGGCGCCAAAGGCTTGGGCCTGGACCAGTGCCAGCATCACCGCGCCGACGCCGAGCGCCAACAGAACGCTGCCGGGATAATCGATGCGGTGCGGGCGCGGCGTCAGCTTCTCGTGCAAAAACATCCCGTACATCAGAATGCTCAAGAGACCGATCGGCAGATTGATCCAGAACACCAGCCGCCAGTGCAGGTTTTCGACAATAAATGCGCCGAGCGCCGGGCCGGCGACCGCCGAGACCCCGAAAACACTCGAAATGTATCCCTGCACCCGCGCTCGTTCGGCCGGGGTGTAGATGTCGCCGACAATCGTGCTGGTGATCGGCGTGATGGCGCCGGCGCCGATCCCCTGCAAGGCGCGGAACAGCACCAGCGCCATCATCGTCGTGGCAAAGCCGCACAGCGTGGTGCCGACCAGAAAGATCCCGGTGCCGGCAAAAAACACCCGCTTGCGGCCGTAGAGATCGGCAAGGCGGCCATAGAGCGGCACGCTGACCGCCATGGTCAAGAGGTAGGCGGTGAAGACCCAACTGAACAGGCGAAAGCCGCCGAGATCGGCCACGATGGTCGGCATCGCCGTGGCGACGATCGTGCTCTCGACGGCCGCCATAAAGGTGGCCATCAACGAGGCGGCGAGAACCAGCCGGCGGCGCGCCCGCGCGATCGCCGGCGCGTTTTCTGCCGCGAGGGTTTGCTCCAACCCCGGCTCCGCGTCAGCGCGCCCGCGGACCGGGGTTCGCGCCCGGTGCGGCCTGGCGCGGCCGCAGCATGGCGCGCGCGCCGGTTGCGGGCAATTCCTGATAGACGGCCGCCCAGCTTGCCAGCGCCTCGGCTACCATCGGGGCGTGGTTGCTGTTGCCGTTGTCGAGCTCGATACCATAGGGAGCAAGCGCTTCGAGGACCTCGTCCAGCGAGGCATACGAGGGCGGACGCATCGCATCTCTCCAACAGCAATTGCGGCAAGGCTCTCCGCCGTGCAGCGTGCCGGATCGGAGCGCCGGATCTCAACCGCCGAAGCGGGCATCCCTGACATGGGATTCCCATATGATCGATCAAACAAATTATATTGGTAATATAAATCGGCTAAATCGATAATAGTGGGTCAAGGGCAACGCCCCGGCCCACTCGTCACCGCGAAATTGCCCGCCCGCTCACACGGAGGGTTGGGGCGGAGGGGCGGGATCAGACCGCCAGAGGGATCATTGTCAGGGATCATTGTCAGGGATCATTGTCAGGGATCATCGTTGGCGAGCATGGTTTCCACCAGCGCCTCGGCGGCTTTCCAGTCATAGGTGCGAAAGCTGTGGCCGCAGGTGACAAAGCGCGCCCCGGCGTAAAACATTTCATACTGGGTGTGGCGCGAGCCGAATTCCGAGCCGATCGCATCCCAAGCGAGCTTCAGAAACCGCACCCGTTCCACGGCGCTGCCGGCAGCCGCAGAGCGCTGGGTCCGGGCGATAATTGCGGCGATCTCCGGGTTGTCCCAGTCGCGCGCCGAGGACGGCAGCATGATCAGGGCGCCTCCGGCGAGACCGCGGATCGTCTCGACAAGACGCGGGTAGAGCTCCTGGGTCAGGGCTTGCGCCGCGTACATCAGGTGCTTGTCGGGGACAAAGGCGCCGTTCTCGGCATGACCGGCCGCTTCCATGCCGGCGACAAGCCCCTCGACCATCGCCGCCTGCGCGGCGATCCAGCCGAGCGTCTCGCGCACCGGCGGCATCCGGGCGGTGCCGATCGTCCCGGTCAGCCGGTGCGCCACGCCGGCCAAAAAACGGATCTTGACGGCCAGCCGGATCTGCGCCTGATAGTTCTGAAAGGTGTGACCGAGCGTATCGTGAAACTGGGCCCGGCACATGTCGGTATCGCGATGGACAAAGACCCGCTCCCACGGCACCTTGACATCCTCAAACCAGACGAGAGCGTCGTTCTCGTCAAAACGCGCCGACAGCGGGTTGTCAAAGGCCGACACCGCAGCGGCCTCAAATGACTTGCGCGACAAGAGCTTGAGACCCGGCGTGGCGACCGGAAGGGCAAAGGACACGGCCAGGTCCTCCTCGCCTGCGACCAGAGGCTGCAGGTTGGCGACCAGGATCTCGTTCGCCATGATCGCGCTGGTGCCGAGCATCTTGGCGCCGCGCACGGTGATGCCCTCTTTGTCCTCGTCAACGATGCGGGCGACGAGGTCCTCCTGCTGCGCGCCCCACGCCTTTGACCGGTCGGCCTGCGGGTTGATGATGACATAGCTGAGATAAAGGTCGTTGCGCCGGGCGTAGTCGAAGTAATCGAGGAGCGCCTTGGCCCGCGCCGCGCCGTGCCGGCGGAACACGTCGATGCCGATGACCTGGCCGAGGAGGCTGGAGGCGACGTGATCGGGGGCGCGTCCGACAAAACCGGCCGATCTCTCGGCCCAGGCGCTGAGCGCCCGGCGGCGCGCCACCAGTTCCGCATAGGTTTTCGGGATCTGCCAGCAGCGGTTGACCCGGCGGCCGCCGGAGGTCGTGACGCCGGGAGGCGGCACAAAGGTCATCCAATCGAGGTTCTCCGGCTGCGCCTGAAAATCATAGAGCGCCGCCGCCGAGCGCACGGCGTTTCGGAAAGCCGGGTGGGTCGTCACATCGGCGACCCGCTCGCCGTCGATATAGACGGCCCGGCCGTCTCGCAGCGCGGCGAGATGCTCGGCGCCCGTTTTGCATTCTGCCTTGCCTTCGCTGCGCATGCTCGCCTCCCGGTTCACGCCCGGCCATCCTGTCGCCGGTTCGGCGGGGCTGCAAGCGGGGCGCAAGGCGAACGAATCGCTAACATGCAGCAATCTGCGGCCGGCGATTTTAGAGAAATTTAACCTCGTGCCGCGACAAAGACCCTGCGGGATCTCCGATCTGGCGGGGTCGCGCGGGCGCGCCCATCTGCGCCGGCACAGATCGGGTTTTTCCTGGCAGGCAAACCGCGCATGAAAACCGTCCTTCTTCCGCTCCTTGCCGCCGGCGCGCTGGCTCTTGGCGCCCGGGCGGGACCGCTCCTGGCCGCGCAGGTCGGCGTCCAGGTCGCCGTCAACCAGGACGCCACCGGCACCAATCCGGGCGCCGTGCCGCGCCGGATCGTCATCGGCCAAGAGGTCGTCCATGACGAGCGCATCGACACCAACGCGGCGGGACAGACGCAGCTCCTGTTTCTCGACGAATCCTCGATGAGCATTGGCCCGAACGCCGATCTTGTCGTCGACAGCTTTGTCTATGACCCGCAGATCGGGGCGGGGCAGCTCGCGATGAGCGCGACGCGCGGCGTGTTCCGCTATATCGGCGGCAAGCTCAGCAAGCTCGAAGGAGCGGTGACAATCGGCACCCCCGATGCGGCGCTCGGCATTCGCGGCGGGATCATGCTGATGGAGCTGACGCCGCAGGGCGGCCTCGC
>JBOHMF010000031.1:0-16973 GCA_050730055.1 Allostellaceae bacterium | reverse complement strand
TGAGCCGGTGCCTGCGGTCAACCGCATCGACATTGCCCTCCTGCGCGGGATCGACCGGGTGCGCGACATCCTCTTGGATAACACGCGGCGCTTTGCCGCCGGGTTTCCGGCCAATAACGTGCTTTTGTGGGGCGCGCGCGGCACCGGCAAGAGTTCGCTGGTCAAGGCCGCGCACGCCGCCGTCAACGCCGAGCGTCCGCACGCCCTCGTCCTCATCGAGATCCATCGCGAGGATGTCGCCAGCCTGCCCCGGCTCCTGGCGCTCTTGCGCGGCAGCCCGCGCCGCATTCTCCTGTTCTGCGACGATCTCTCGTTTGATCAGCACGATGCCGGGTACAAGTCGCTGAAGGCGGTGCTCGAAGGCGGCATCGAGGGGCGGCCCGCCAATGTCGTGCTCTATGCCACCTCAAACCGGCGCCACCTGATGCCGCGCGACATGATCGAGAACGAGCGCTCGACCGCCATCAACCCGGCCGAGGCGGTCGAGGAGCGGGTATCGCTGTCGGACCGCTTCGGGTTGTGGCTCGGCTTTCACAGTCTCGATCAGGACACCTATCAGGCGATCGTGCGCGGCTATGCCGCGTATTATGGTCTTGCTCTGCCGGCCGAAAAGCTCGCCGCCGAGGCCAACGAGTGGTCGATCACGCGCGGCTCGCGCTCCGGCCGCGTCGCCTGGCAGTTCATCCAGGACCTCGCCGGCCGCCTCGGCAAGCCGCTCGCCTGAGCGCAGTCCGCTCTACCCGGTGCGGGTGCGGCCGACCTCGGCGGCCCGCGCCGAGGCGCCCAGCAGCGGGCGCGGATCGACCGCCTTTTTGCCGCGCCGCAACTCGAAATGGAGTTGCGGCTGCTTGACATCGCCGGTCGCGCCGATGCGGGCGATGATCTGGCCGCGGCGCACCTTCTCGCCGCTCTTGACGAGTATGGCGCCGCAATGGGCGTAGGCCGAGATCCATCCTTCCGGATGCCTGATCAGGATCAGGTTGCCGTAGCCGCGCAACTGGTTGCCGACATAGGCTACCACCCCGGCGTCAGCGGCCCGGATCGGGGTGCCGCGCGGGGCGGCGATGTTGATGCCTTCGTTGCGCGTGCCGCTGGGGCCGGGGCCAAACCCCTCGATAATCGGACCGCGCACCGGCCACAGAAAATCGCCGCCGTGCGGCACTGCCGCCTCACGCGGCTCCGCGGGCTTGGCGCGGGCGGCAAGGGGGTTGTCGAGCGGGATCGGCCGCGCAAAAGACCCTGCCGGCGCGGTGGGATGAGGTCGGTCAAGCGCGATGACGTGCGGCGGTCGGGTGGCGAGCGGCTTTGGCCTTTCCGCCGGCGGAGCGATCACCCGCGGCCTCTCCTGCGGCGGAGCGAGCGGGTGCGGCGGCGGGAGGGCGGCAACCCTGACAGGCGCCGCGGGTGATGGCGGCGCGGCCGCATACGGACCGGGTGCCGGAATGACCAGCCGCTCGCCCGGATGCAGGCGATAGGGCGGCGCGAGCCGATTGGCTGCGGCCAGTTCGGTCCAGCGCAGGTGATGATCGCGCGCGATGATCGACAGCGATTGCCCGGGCTGGACGACGACCGCGCCGGCCGGCGGCCCGCTCGCGGTGCCCGCCTGAACGCCCCCGGGAACGCCCCCGGGAACGGAGCCGTAGACCACCGGCGCCGGACCTTGCATCGCCGGCGCACAGGCCGCCAGAAGGCCGAGAATCGCGACAATCGCCGGCGCCGCGGCGTGGCCGCGGTTTTTCTCAATCCGCTTTTCCATATCCCCCTCCCTGCCCACCCCCGCAGGGCAAGAATCGCTATCGCTGGTATTCTAGGCTAAAGCCTTCCCAGCACCTAGGGGCTTGACCGGCGCGTCAGGGATTTTCCCGGCGCGGCAGACCGGCCACCAGCGGGACAAAGCGGACAAGACCCAAATCCTCGCGCGAAATCCCATCCGCCGCGCGGCGGATGCGCAGAAGCCGCTGGTCGCGGTGCTCCTCGCCGACCGGCGCGACCAGCACCCCGCCTTCCGCCAGCGCCTCGACCAGGGCTGTCGGAACATCCGGGGCGGCGGCGGTGACGAGAATGCGCTCAAACGGCGTCGGCTCCGGCCAGCCCTTTGTCCCGTCGCCGAATCGGCACACGATGTTGGCGAGGCGCAACTCGGCGAAGCGCCGCTCGGCCGCGCGCAAGAGCGCGCGATGGCGCTCGATCGTGAACACGCGGCGGGCGAGACGCGCCAGCACGGCGGTCTGGTAGCCCGAGCCGGTGCCGATTTCGAGCACGATATGGCGCGCTTCGATTTCGAGCTTTTCGGTCATCAGCGCCACCACGTAAGGCTGGCTGACCGTCTGTCCATGACCGATCGGCAGGGCGATGTTCTCGTAAGCCTGGTCAACAAAGGCGGCGGGCACAAAGGCTTCGCGCGGGGTCTTTTCAAGGGCTGCAAGGGCACGCGAATCGATGATCCCGCCGCGCCGCAATTCCATCAGGAGGCGCAGCTTTTTTTGCAGGAACGGATCGTCCCCGTTCACCCGAAAACCTTCTTCAGCGCGGCGAGGACGGGGGTATCGGTCAGGTCGAGATGGATCGGCGTGACCGAGACGCGCCGGTCGGCGATCGCGGCGAGATCGCTGCCGGGTTGGCCGCTCCCGGTCTCGCGCACCGGGCCGATCCAGTAATAGGGCCGCCCGCGCGGGTCGAGCCGGCGCAGCAGATTGTCGGCGAGCACGCGCCGGCCCTGGCTGGTCGCGGCAATCCCGCGCACCGCGGCGAGCGGCGCGGCGGGAAAGTTGATGTTGACGAGCATGTGCTCGGGCCAGGGCCGTTCGCACAGCCGGCGGATCACCTCGGGCGCGAACCGGGCAGCCGTCGGCCACGAGATCGCCTCGCCATCGCGATAGTGCTGGCTGAGCGCGATCGCCGGAATGCCGAGGAGGCTCGCCTCCATCGCCGCCGCCACCGTCCCCGAATAGGTCAGATCCTCGCCGAGATTGCTGCCGGCGTTGATCCCGGACAGCACCAGATCGGGGCCGCGCTCTTTCATCAGATGCCTGACCGCCAGCATCACGCAGTCGGTCGGGGTGCCGTCCACCGCGTAGCGCCGCGCCGCGATCTCTTTGAGGCGCAGCGGCCGGCGCGTCGTCAGCGAATGGCTGGCGCCGCTCTGCTCGACCTCGGGCGCGACCACCCACACCTCGGCGGCCAGGCCGCGGGCGATCTCCTCCAGGAGTCCGAGACCGGGCGCCGCGATGCCGTCGTCGTTGGTGACCAGAACGCGGGCCGCGCCGAGATCGATCCGCCGCTCAGCCATGATGCGCGCCGCCCTGCGCGACGACGCCCCGCGAGATGACCTCCTGCCCGCCCAGATAGGGCTGCAAGACCGGGGGAATCGCGATTGTACCGTCGGCGCGCTGAAAGTTTTCCAGGACCGCGATCAGGGTGCGCCCGACCGCGAGACCGGAGCCGTTCAAGGTGTGCATTGGGCGCGTGCCCCTTTGAGGTCCCCGCGCGATCTGTGATCGCGCGGGATTGGGGCCCTCGGCGGGGCGATAGCGTGCCTTCATGCGCAGCGCCTGAAAGGCGCCGCAGTTGGAGCAGCTCGAAATCTCACGATAGGCATTCTGCCCGGGCAGCCAGACCTCGATGTCATAGGTCTTCTTTGCGGCAAAGCCCATGTCGCCGGTGGACAGCAGGACCACCCGGTAGGCGAGACCGAGACGCTTCAGCACCTCCTCGGCGCAGGCCGTCATGCGCTCGTGCTCGGCCTCAGAATCCTCGGGCCGAGTGATCGAGACCAGTTCCACCTTGTAGAACTGGTGCTGACGGATCATTCCGCGGGTGTCCTTTCCCGCCGCCCCGGCTTCCGAGCGGAAGCAGGCAGTGCCGGCGGTGAAGCGCAGCGGCAGGTCCGCTTCGTCCAGGATCTCGCCGGCGACAAGATTTGTCAGCGGCACCTCGGCGGTCGGGATCAGCCAAAAGCCGTCGGTTGTGCGAAACTGGTCCTCGGCAAATTTCGGCAGTTGACTGGTGCCAAAGAGCGCCTCGTCGCGCACCAGGAGCGGCGGCGAGACCTCGGCATAGCCGAACTCGTTTGTGTGCAGATCGAGCATGAACTGCATCAGGGCCCGTTCCAGCCGGGCGAGTGCGCCTTTCAGCACGACAAAACGCGACCCCGAAAGCTTGCCCGCGGCCTTGAAATCCATCAACCCGAGAGCTTCGCCGAGCGCCTCGTGCGGGCGCGGGGGAAAATCGAAATTACCCAGATTTCCGTAGCGCCGTAGCTCGCGGTTGGTGGTCTCGTCCGGGCCGTCCGGCACATCCTCGGCCGGCAGGTTGGGCAGACCGGCGAGAATTCCTTCCACGGCCACTTTCAGTCGGCTTGCTTCAGCTCCGACTTCCGCCTCGGCCTCCTTGGCAGCAGCGGCCTGACGCCTCAACTCCGCAAGAGTGCTCTCTATGGCCTGCTCCGCCTCCGCTTCATCCGAGGGGGCTTTCCACCCAAGCAAATCAAACAAGCCCGAGGCCAGCTTCGCGAACTGCATAGTTTGGGGATTATTCGCCATCGCGATAGCCCGGGCGATTTGGTTCCGCTTCGCCTGTGCCTCCTGCGCGCGGGTCGTGGCGGCGCGCCACGAGCGATCGAGTTCGAGAATCTCGGCGGTGCGCGGCTCAAGCCCACGGCGTATCAACCCGCGATCGAATTCCTCGGGATTTTCCCGGATAAAGCGAAGCTCGTGCATGGCCTCGGATATAGAGGTCCAGCGGCGCCGCGTCCATCCGGCAGGTCAGGCGGCCGAGGCGGATTTGCCCTTGCCGGCGATTTCGGCGTCCAACTCGGCCTCGCGCCGGGCTTTCGCCTTTTCGACCATGCGGCAGGAGACGATCGAGACTTCGAACAGCGCGATCAGCGGCAGCGCAAGACTGGTCTGGCTGACGATATCGGGCGGGGTCAACAGCGCGGCGACGACAAACAGGATGACGATCGCGTAGCGGCGCTTTTGGGCCAGCCCTTTTGAGGTGACAAGACCGACCCGCGCCATCAGGGTCAAGAGCACCGGCAGTTGAAAGGCGACCCCAAAGCCGAGCAGCAGCATCATCACCAGCGACAGATACTCGTTGACCTTGGGGTCAAGAACGATCGGCAGGGAGCCGGGGCCGCCCTGCGTCTGAAAGCTGACAAAAAACTTCCAGGCAAGCGGCATCACGACAAAATAGGCGAGCGCCGCGCCCATGATGAACAGCACCGGCGTCGCAAGCAGGTAGGGATAAAAAGCGCGCCGCTCCTTCTTGTAGAGGCCGGGGGCAATGAACCGCCAAAGCTGGGTGGCCACCACCGGAAAGGCGAGGATAAAGCCGGCCCAGAACGAGACCTTGACGTAGGTGAAGAAGGCTTCGGTCAGCCCGGTATAGATCAGGTGCGGGTCCTGCTGCCCCTTCATCGCGACGGCGAGGGGATGAACCAGAAACCCGTAGATCTGCACCTTGAACTGGTAGCAGATCAGAAAGCCGACCAGGATCGCGCCCGCCGACCACAGGAGGCGGTTGCGCAATTCGGCAATATGCGCCAAGAGCGGCATCTTGCCGGCTTCCAGCTCGGTCTCGCGCTCGTCCGCATCGGTCATCGGAGGGACCCCTAGGATTTTGGCAGGGCCGCCACAGTGACGGCCTTCTCGCCGGGGTCCCCGAGCGCGGAAACCTCTTGCGGGGCTGGGGGCAACACCGCCGGCGCCAGGCCAAGGCCGGGAAGCTCGGGCTCCTCCGCCGTCTCAGTCGTGCCGGCCGGGTGCGAAAAATCGGGCAGTTCGGGCGACTTCTCGGGTTCGGCGAGAGCCCCGGCCGGGGCGATCTTCTCCTCAAAGGCAAAGCCGATGTCGATCTCGGTGGCTTTTTTCAATTCCTGGCGCACCTCGTCCAGTTCGGCCTCGCGCATCACCTCGTTGATGCTGTTGCTGAACTCCTGCGATAACGCGCGCGCCTTGCGCATCCAGTAGCCGGCGACGCGCAGCGCCTTTGGCAGATCCTTGGGGCCGATGACGATGAGGGCGACAACGCCGATCAGCAGGATCTCCGACCAGCCAAAATCAAACAGCATGGAAAATCCCGGGTCTGTCCGGCGCCGCAAGGCGCGGCAAGGCGTGTCGTGGTGGCAAGGACCGCATGACCGGGTGATCTTATTCCCAAACGGGTCCAAGCGGCAACGCCGCCCGCCGCCTCACCCGGCCTGCCCGGTGATCGCCAGCACAAAATGGATCAGCGCCTCCGCCGGCACCCCGACGACCCAGTTGAGAACATCGAGATCGTGGTGAAACTGCTGGCCGATCCAGGGCAGCACAAAGAGCAGTATGAGAACGATGCCGATGCCGTAGCGTTCGAGTTGCGCAAGAGGATAGGCCAGCCGGCGCGGCAGGATGCCGACCGCGACCCGGCCGCCGTCCAAGGGCGGCAGCGGCAGCATGTTGAAGACGCACAGGACGGCGTTGATCTCCACCGAGTGGACGAGATTTGCGGCCACCCAGGCGGACGGGCCGGGCGCCATCAGAGGGGTTCCATAGAACAGCAAGGCGGACAGGATCGCGAGCAGCACATTTGTCGCCGGTCCGGCGAGCGCCACCCAGATCATATCGCGCCGCGGGTTGTCGAGCCGGCGGAAATCGACCGGCACCGGTTTGGCATAGCCGAACACCGGCATCGTGACGCCATAGAAAAAGCTCGGCAGGATCAAGAGCGCCGGCAGGACGATTGTGCCAAAGGGATCGACGTGCTTCAGCGGGTTGGCGGTGACCCGCCCGGCCGCCCATGCGGTATCGTCGCCAAAGCGATGCGCGACAAAGCCGTGCGCGGCTTCGTGCAGGGTGATGGCGAAGATCACCGGCAAGACCCAGGTGCTCGCCGCGTAGAGCATCGCCGCGGTCGCGCTGCTCATGCCCGCCCGCCCGCCAGCAGGAGATCGAACCGCGCCTCGGCCGCGTCCCGCTCAAACGGGGACGGCGGCCGGCGCATCGCTTCCCCGCGCTGGAGCCGCGCCGCCGCCGCAGGCGCCAGCGGCCGGGCGGCCAGCGCCGTCTCTTCCATCTCCTGACGCTGGCCGTTGCAATGCAAAACCAGATCGCACCCGGCGGCGAGCGCCTGTTCCGCCCGCTCGCCGATCCCGCCACCCAGAGCCTGCATCGACAGATCGTCGCTCACCAGAACGCCCGCAAAACCGATCTCACCGCGGATGATCTCGCCAACCACGCGCCGCGACAGGGTCGCCGGCGCCGCGGCATCGATCGCGGCATAGACGATATGGGCGGTCATCGCCCAGGGCATAAGGGCAAGCGCGCGAAACGGGGCAAAGTCGCCGAGCGACAATTCGGCGCGCGGGGCCGAAACGACCGGCAAGGCAAAATGGCTGTCCACGCGGGCGCGGCCGTGGCCCGGAGTGTGCTTGACGATCGGCAGAATGCCGCCGTCGAGAAGACCCTCGCAGACCGCGCGGCCGAGCCGGATGACCCGCTGCGGCGCGCTGCCGTAGGCGCGGTGGCCGATCACCGCGTCGGCCCCGGCTGCCGGCAGGTCGAGCACCGGGAGGCAATCGAGCGTGATGCCGAGCGCCGCGAGATCGTCGGCGATGAGGCGCGCGCCCAGCCAGGCCGCTTCCTCGGCCAGCGGGTCGGGCAGCGCGGCGATCCGCGCCGGCGCAGGATAGCGCCGCCAGTGCGGCGGCTGAAGCCGGGCGACGCGCCCGCCTTCCTGATCGATCAGGACCGGTGCGTCAAACCGCCCGACACTGTCGCGCAATGCCGCGACAAGATCGCGCACCTGCCCCGGCTCCCGGCAATTGCGGCGAAACAGGATGAAACCGAGCGGATCGGCGGCGGCGAAGAAATCGCGCTCGTCGGTCTCCAGCCGCTCCCCGGCGCATCCCAGGATCAGCGCGCGCGGTGGCCTTCCGGATGCGGGCGCGGGCTCAGCGGCCAAGAACGCACCCGTCGCCGCGCCGCTTCAAGGTGTCGCAGATCGTCCTCGCCACCGCCGGGTCTGCCAGAGCAGAGGTCTCGATCCGGTAATAGACCCCCTTGGCGCCGAGATCGGCGCGCATCGCAAAGCCGTCGATATTGCCGAGCAGATCGGCGTTGGCTTCCTTCAGGTGCTGCCACTCGCGCCGCGCCTCTTCCGGCGTGCGGACCGAGCCGAGTTCGAGGCGAACCCCGCCGGTGCGCGCAATCACCGGACGCAGCGGCGCGTGCGCCGGCTTGACCGGCGCCGGCTGAGCCTTGGCCAGCGCGGGCGCCAGCGGCGGAGCCTTGACGAGAGCCGGTGCCGGTGCGGGCAGAGCCGGCGGGGTCACAGCCGCGGCTTGCGCCGGCGGCGTGGGCGGCGGTGCCGCGTGCGGCTTTGGCGCAGGCGGCGCCGGCTTTGGCATCGGCGCCTCGGGCGGCGGCAGGAGATGCTCGACCCGGTCGTGCCGCTCGCCAAACACCATCATGTTCTGATCCGGCACCGCCATGCCGCCGGGCGCGGCCGGTCGCACCTTCAGCGGGTGCGTGTCGGCGCGGATCAGCGGCACATCATCGGCGCCGCCATGCCGGCGCCCGGCGAAATGGGCAAACCAGATCCCGCCGGCAAAGGCCGCCATGACCAACAGCACCAGCGCCGAGGAGGCGATCCCGCGCGCCAGGAGGCGGGCGCGGACGCCGCGCGGTTCGCTGCTCGTTGCGGCACGCTCATCGGGACCGACCGAGCCGAGTTGATAGGACATCGCTACATCTCCTCGACCGGCGCGACGCCAAAGACGGCGAGACCGGAGGCGATGACGAGAGCGACCCCGCGCACCAGCGCGAGACGCGCCCGGGTCAATTCCGGATCGGCGGCAAGGATAAAGCGCAGCGCCGCCTCGTCCTTGCCCTTGGTCCACAGGATGTGAAACTGCGCCGCCAGATCGTGTAGATAGAAGGCGACGCGGTGCGGCTCATGCGCTTCCGCCGCCGCCTCGATAAGGCGCGGCCACCCCGCCAGATGACGGATCAGCGCCAGTTCCAGCGGATCGTCGAGGCGGTCGAACGGTGCCGCGGCGAAGAGCGCATCGGCCTTGTTCCTCTCGGTCAGTTCCGGGAACACCTCCGCCGCATGCCGCATCACCGAGGCGGCGCGGGCGTAGGCATACTGGACGTAAAAGACCGGATTGTCCTTTGACTGCTCGGTGACCTTGGCAAAGTCGAAATCAAGGGTCTGGTCGTTCCGGCGCGTCAGCATGATAAAGCGGAAGACGTCCTTGCCGACCTCGTCCACGACCTCGCGCAAGGTGACAAAGACCCCGGCCCGCTTGGACATGCGCACCGGCGCGCCGCGGTCAAAAAGGTTGACAAATTGGTAGATCTTGATGTCGAGCGCGGCCTTGCCCTCGGTCACGGCATTGACGGCCGATTGCATGCGCTTGACATGGCCGCCATGATCGGCGCCCCAGAGGTCGATGAGGTTTCTGAAACCGCGGCGATATTTGTGGTGGTGATAGGCGATATCACCGGCAAAATAGGTCAGCGATCCATCCGATCTCTTGACCGGCCGATCGACATCATCGCCAAATCCGGTGGCGCGGAACAGGGTCAGCGGCCGCGGCTCCCAATCATCGGGCGGTGGTTTGCCCTTCGGCGGATCGAGCGTGCCGACGTAAATCAGCCCCCGTGCCGCCAGCGCGTCGAGGCATTCTTCGACCGCCCCGCTCTCCACCAGTGCGCGTTCGGAAGTGAAGACATCAAACTCAATGCCGAGCGCGGCGAAATCCGAGCGGATCAGCGCCATCATCTCGGCGACGGCAAACTCGCGCACCGGCGCGAGCCATTCCGCCTCGGGCCGAAGAAGCCATTTTCTCCCGTCGCGCAGAGCCAGAACGCGGCCGGTCTCGATCAGATAGTCGCCGGGGTAATAACCGTCCGGGATTGGCCCGACCTCCTCGCCCAGCGCCTCGCGGTAGCGCAGATAAGCCGAGCGGGCAAGGACATCGACCTGCGCCCCGGCGTCATTGATGTAATACTCGCGGGTGACCTCGAACCCGGCCTTTTGCAGAAGGGCGGCGAGCGCATCGCCGACGACGGCGCCGCGCCCGTGCCCGACATGCATCGGCCCCGTGGGATTGGCCGAGACAAACTCGACATTGACCCGCCTGCCGCCGCCCAACGTCGAATCGCCAAAACCGGCGCCGGCGTTGAGGATCGCCCGCAACTGCGCGTGCCACACCGCGGGAGCGAGGCGAATGTTGAGAAAACCGGGCCGCACCGCCGCGACCGTAAACCCGGCGCCGCGGTAGTCGCCGGTCACGAGTTCCCGGCCGGCGAGCGCGGCGGCGATCTTCTCAGCCAGCGCCAGCGGGTTTTCCCGCGCCGGTTTGGCGAGCACCATGGCAGCGTTGCTGGCGAGATCGCCGTGCGCGGGGTCGCGCGGCGACTCGACCGCGATGCCCGAGAGATCGAGTTCCCGAGGCAGCGCGCCCGCGGCCACCAGATCCTTGACCGCGGCCACGACGAGCTTGCGGAAATCGGCGAAAATGTCGCTCATCGCCCCAGTCTATGTCGCGGCGTAGGTATCGAACAGGCGGTGATGCTCGCCGAGCGCAAAGCGGTCGGTCATCCCGGCAAGATAATCGGCCGCAACCCGCGCGGTCCGCGCCTCGTCCGGCCCTGCGGCAAGACGCTGCCACTCGGGCGGCAGCGCATGCGGCTCGGCAAGGTAAAGCGCGAAGAGATCATGCACGACGCGCCGCGCCTTGGCGCTCATCCGGTTGACCCGCCAGTGCCGGTACATGCGCTGAAACAGAAAGTCCTTGAGCGCCCGGTCGTGCCCGCGCATCGCCTCGGAAAAGGCGATGACCGGGCGCACGAGGGCGCGGATGTCGTCGGCCCTCTTCACCCCCGCGGCGGCGAGCCGGGTCTCGCTCTCGGCGATGACATCGCGCACCATCGCATCGATCGCCCGGCGGATCGCCTCGTTGACCAGGCGCTGCTCCTCAAGACCGGGATAGCGGGTCTCGACCTCGCCAAAGATCGGCCCGATGAGCGGCAGCAGGGCGAGATCAGCGCGGGTGAACAGCCCGGCCCGCAGTCCGTCGTCGAGATCATGGTTGTTGTAGGCAATATCGTCGGCAACCGCGGCGGCCTGCGCCTCGCCGCCGGCAAAAGTGTCAAGACCCAGGGGGTGCAGACGGTCATAAGTGGCGATCGTCGGCGGCACCGGCCGGTCGCTGCCTGCCCCGGCGAGCGGCCCCACAAGGGGCCCATTGTGCTTGACGGTGCCTTCAAGCGTTTCCCAGGTCAGGTTGAGACCGTCAAAGCCGGCGTAATGGCGTTCCAACTGGGTCAGGATGCGCAGGGTCTGGTCGTTGTGCGAAAAGCCGCCAAAACGCGCCATCTCGGCGTCGAGCGCGTCCCCGCCGGCGTGGCCAAAGGGGGTGTGGCCGAGATCGTGGGCGAGCGCCACCGCTTCGGCCAGATCCTCGTCAAGACCGAGCGCGCGGGAGATCGTGCGCGCGATCTGCGCCACTTCGAGACTGTGGGTCAGGCGGGTGCGGTAGTGGTCGCCCTCGTGATAGACAAAAACCTGGGTTTTGTAGGCGAGCCGGCGGAACGCGGTGGAGTGCAGGATGCGGTCGCGGTCGCGCTGAAAGGGCGAGCGCAGCGCGCTTTCCGGCTCGGCATGGAGCCGGCCGCGCGAGGCTTGCGGCAGCGAGGCGAACGGCGCACATGGCCGGAACATGGCCGCACTCTATGCCGGCGGCAGGCCCAGGTCCATCGCCAGCCCACAAGCCAGGGTTGCCGCCCCGCCGCGCTGCCGCCTCCGGCGGCTTCGGGTGCCGCGCCGGCCGCGCGATTCGCATGATGACAGGTTGGACATGATGCAGAAAAACACACTGCTGCCCGCCCATCCCGACGCCGGGATCGTCAAGCGCACGGTCGCCTTCAAGGGCGCCCATCTCGGGATCGACCGCGTGCGCTTTCGCCATCGCCTGTTCAGCGGCGAATGGAGCGGGTTGCGCGATTACGAGGTGCTGCGGCGCGGCGCGGCGGCGGCGATCGTGCTCTACGATCCTCTGCGCGAGGCCGTCGTGCTCGTCGAGCAGTTCCGCCTGCCGGCGCTCCTTGCCGGCTTCTCGCCGTGGCAGATCGAAACCGTCGCCGGTCTTCTCGATGGCGAGGACGAGACGCCGGACGCGGTGGCGATCCGCGAGACCCGCGAGGAAAGCGGTCTTGAACTGATCGGCGCGCCGGTGCCGATCCAGCGCTATCTGCCCTCGACCGGCAATTCCGACGAAAGCGTCTTTCTCTACTGCGGCCGCGTCGATGCGCGCGTGGCTCAAGGCGTCCACGGTCTTCCCGACGAGCACGAGGACATCCGCGTCGTCGTCAAGACCATGCCCGAAATCGAGCAGCTTCTCGATCACGGCGCAGTCGAGAACGGCCACACCCTCGTCGCCCTCTATTGGCTCATCCGCCATCGCGCGCGGCTGCGGCAGATGTGGAGCGCAGAATAGCCCTACGGCGCAAACGGGCGGAAATGGCGCGACAGCGCGAGGCCCTGACGCTGGTACGAAGACCCGATGGCGCGGCCGTAGAGCTTGTCCGGGCGCGTCATCAGCCGCTCATAGACGAGCCGCCCGACGATCTGGCCGTGCGCGATCAGAAACGGAACCTCGTGGCAGCGCACTTCGAGCACGGCGCGGCTGCCGCTGCCGCCGGTCTCGGCAAGGCCAAAACCAGGGTCGAAAAAGCCGGCGTGGTGCACCCGGAACTCGCCGACAAAGCTGAGATAAGGGAGCATCTCCGCGGCATGGTCGGAGGGCACCGCGACCGCCTCGCGCGAGGCGAGGATGTAGAAGTCGTTGGGGTCGAGCACGATGCCGCCCGATCCTGCCCGATCGCGCGTCGCCGTGACCGGCTCCCAGAAGCCGCGCGGATCGTAGTGATCGCGGCGATCGACATCGATGACATCGGTGTGCCGGCGGGCCTTGTAGCCGAGGATGCCGGTGGCGGGATCGCCGGCGACATCGACGGTAAAGGCGACGCCGTTGCGGATCCTGGCTCGCGCCGGCGCCGCGCCCGCGGGCGGCGCGACAAGACCCACCTCCTCGTCGAGCCGGCGCAAGGCGGCGTCGCTGAACTGCGGCGTGCCGCGGCGGATGCGCAATTGCACCAGGCGCGAGCCGGTGCGCGCCAGAATGCTGAAGGCGCGCGGCGATAGTTCGGCGTAAAGCGGCCCCTTATAGCCCTCGCGCACGCGGTCGAACTCGCCGCCCTCATCGGTGATGACGCGGGCAAAGATGTCGAGCCGGCCGGTCGAACTTTTCGGGTTGGCGAGGGCGGAGGTGCGCTTTTTGAGCGCCAGCGTCTCCATCAGCGGCACGATATAGACACAGTCCTTTTCGAGGACGGCGCCCTGTGTCAGATCGATCTTGTGCATCGCCAATTCGGCGAGCTTGTCGGCGACCTTGGCGCGCGCCCCGGGCAGAAAGCTGGCGCGCACCCGGTAGGCGACCTCGCCGAGGCGCAGATCAAGGCTCGCCGGCTGGATCTGGTCCTCGGCAATCGGCTCCGCGGCGCGGATTTCGCGCCCGAGCGCGACCGCCTCGCGCAGCTTTTGCGACGGCATCAGACCGGTGGTCAGTTCCTTCTGCGGCGCGGTCTCGGTCATTTCCGGGGCGAGAGAAAGCCCGTCCGGCGCGGACTCGGTCATGCGACATGGTCCCCAAGGCGACGGTGATCCCGCCTTTACTGCCCCAAGGGTGCAAAGGGCAAGAGGCGGCCCGGCTTGCCCTCGCCCGGTCCGGCCCGATAAAAGGATTTCCCGCAAGACACGGACGGCGGAGCGAGCCATGAATATCCGCGACGGCTTTATCGGCACGGTCGGCAACACGCCCCTCATCAAATTGCGGCGCGCTTCCGAAGAGACCGGATGCACGATCCTCGGCAAGGCCGAGTTTCTCAATCCCGGCGGCTCGGTCAAGGACCGCGCCGCGCTCTTCATCATCAAGGATGCCGAGGAGCACGGTCTGCTGCGACCGGGCGGCGTCATCGTCGAGGGGACGGCCGGCAATACCGGGATCGGCCTCGCGCTGGTCGGCAACGCCCGCGGCTACCGCACCGTCATCGTCATGCCCGAGACGCAGAGCCAGGAAAAAAAGGACATGCTCCGGCTATGCGGCGCCGATCTGCGCCTCGTCCCCGCCGTGCCTTACGCCAATCCGATGCATTACGCCCGGTATTCGGGCCAGCTTGCCGAGGAGATCGCCGCCCGGGAGCCGAACGGTGCGATCTGGGCCAACCAGTTCGACAATCTCGCCAACCGTCGCGGCCACTACGAGACGACCGGCCCTGAAATCTGGGAGGAGACCGACGGCAAGATTGACGGCTTCACCTGCTCGATGGGCACCGGCGGCACCTTGTCCGGGGTCGGCATCGCGCTGAAGGAGCACAACCCCAACATCAAGATCTATCTGTCGGACCCGATGGGATCGGGATTCTACAACTGGTATGCCCGTCACGAGTGGAAGCCCGAGGGCAATTCGATCACCGAGGGCATCGGCAACAACCACGAGACCGGCAACATCGTCGGCTTCGCTCCCGACGGCCAATACCAGATTACCGATGCGGAGATGCTGCCGGTGCTGTTCAGCCTCGCTGAAGAGGAAGGACTGATCCTCGGCGGCTCGACCGGCATCAATGTCGCCGGCGCGATCCGCCTCGCCAGGGAATTGGGTCCGGGACACACGATCGTCACGATCCTCGCCGATTCCGGCACGCGCTATCAGTCAAAGCTGTTCAACCCGGCCTTCTTGCGCGAACGTTCCCTGCCGACCCCGCCCTGGCTGGAAGGATGACGCAACCCAGAAAGCATACCACCATCCCGGCAAAGGCCGGGATCCATGGGCGGAGCATGAGATGTTCTTCGTCTATCTGCTCGCCAGCAAGCCTTACGGTACGCTGTATATAGGATTTACCACCGACCTGGCACGCCGAGTATGGGAACATAAAAACAAGTTAGTGCCTGGATTCACAGCGAAATATGGGGTAGATCGGCTGGTCTGGTTCGAAATTCACGACGATCGCGACTCGGCACTGCGCCGCGAAAAGCAGATCAAGGAGTGGAAGAGGGACTGGAAGATCAATCTGATCGAGCATGACAATCCGCATTGGACTGATCTCTATCGTGATATCCTGGTGTAGGACAACGGAAGCCCGATGGTGTCAAAAGAACATTGGGTGAAAAATGGATCCCGGCTTTCGCCGGGATGGTACTGAAGAGGGGAAGAAAGGCATCGCCATGACCGAACTCCTATTCCGCGACGACGCCTATCTGCGCCTCTGCGAGGCGCGCGTCATCGCCGCCACGCCCGGCGCCATCGTGCTCGATCGCACGGTGTTCTATGCCGCCGGCGGCGGTCAGCCCGGCGACACCGGCGTTCTGCGTCTCGCCGACGGCAGCGCGATCGCGATCCTCGATACGGTCAAGGGCGCCGATGCGGAGGACATCATCCATGTCCCGGCGCCGGACGCCGCGCTGCCCGCCCCCGGCACGGCGGTCATCGCCGAGATCGACTGGGAGCGGCGCCACCGGCTGATGCGCATGCACACCTGTCTGCACCTCCTGTGCAGCGTCGTTCCCGGTGCGGTGACCGGCGGTCAGATCGGCGACGGCCGCGGCCGGCTCGATTTTGACGTGCCCGGGTCGAGCCTCGACAAGAGTGCCATCGGCGAGCGCTTGAATGCACTGATTGCCGCCGGGCATGCGGTGAGCCCGCGCTGGATCACCGATCAGGAGCTGGCCGAGCGCCCGGAGCTGGTGCGCACGATGTCGGTCAAGCCGCCGGTCGGCACCGGCCGGGTGCGCCTTATCGACATTGCCGGCGCCGATCTGCAACCCTGCGGCGGGACCCATATCCGCAACACCGCCGAGATCGGCCCTGTCGCCGTGGCCAGGATCGAGAACAAGGGCCGGCAGAACCGCCGCATCATCCTCGCCTTTGCGTGAGCGTCGGAATGGCGCAGATCCGACCCTATCGCGAACCCGATCGCGATGCCGTCTTCGCCTTGTGGGAGGTCTGCGGGCTGACCCGGCCGTGGAACCCGCCGGCGGCCGACATCGCGTTTCTGCGCGCCTCCGGGCATGGCGAACTGCTGGTTGCCACCGAGGGGGAGCGTCTTCTCGGCACGGTCATGGTCGGCCATGACGGGCACCGCGGCTGGGTCTATTACATGGCCGTCGATCCGGCCCGGCAGCGCCAGGGGTTTGGGACCCGGCTGCTGCGCGCCGCCGAGGCGTGGGCCGCCGCGTGCGGGGTGCGCAAGCTGGAACTGATGATCCGCGAGAGCAACGCGGCGGCGGCAACGTTTTATGCACGCTGCGGATACGGGACGGAGCCGGTCACAGTGATGAGCCGCTGGCTCAAGCCTGCGGAGGCGTGATGGCCCGCCTCGACGACACCATCACCTATCTTGAAATGCACGAGCGGCCGCGCGGCCAGCGCGTTCCAGCACCTCTGGAAAAACTGGCGCTGATGCGCGCCGAGCACTGCACCGCCTCGTTCTACCGCTGGCTCTATGCTGCGGTCGGCGAGAAATGGCTGTGGTTTGAGCGGCGCATTCTCGACGATGCGACACTTCTCGCCGAAATCGACAAGCCGACGATCGCCATTTTTGTGCTCTATGACGGCGGCGTCCCAGCCGGTTTTTTCGAACTTGACACCGCCGAGCCGCGCGAGACGAAGCTGTGCTATTTCGGTCTGGCTTACGAGTTCATCGGTCGCCGGCTCGGCCCCTATCTGTTGCAGGCGGCGATCGACGAGGCGTGGACGCGGCCGATCAAACGCTTCTGGCTGCACACCTCGACCTTTGACCACCCAAAGGCGCTCTCCATCTATCAGCGGGCCGGGTTCACGGTCTATGCCCGCCGCCGGATCCTCTTTGAGGACCCGCGCACCAGCGGCATTCTGCCGCGCACCCTCGCCCACCCGCTGCTGCCACCGCTGC
>JBOHMF010000030.1:0-17028 GCA_050730055.1 Allostellaceae bacterium | reverse complement strand
TGCCTCGGAGTGCCCGCTGATGCCTGCGACCCTCGACGAGAAACCCGACGACCTCGTGCAACCGTTTCGGATCGATCCCTTTGCCCTGCGCGGCCGGCTCGTCCGCCTGGGACCGGCGATCGACCGCATCCTGTCGCAGCACGACTACCCCGAGCCGGTCGCCGCTCTCCTCGGCGAGGCCATTACGCTCGCGGTCGTGCTCGCCGGCGCGCTCAAATATGACGGAGTGTTCACCCTGCAGACCAAGGGCGACGGGCCGGTTCGGCTGATGGTCGCCGATGTCTCGACCGCGGGCGCGCTGCGCGGCTACGCCCAGTACGACGCGGCAAAGCTCGAACGGGCGCTCGCCGGGGCGGGCACGGCGGCGGCGCCGGTGCCGCGTCTGGTCGGTTCCGGCTACATCGCCTTTACCGTCGATCAGGGCGAGGAGACCGATCGCTACCAGGCGATCGTCGAACTGGCCGGGGCGACGCTGGCCGAATGCGCCCAGCATTATTTCCGCCAGTCGGAACAGGTCCAGGCCGGGATCAAGCTGTCGGTCGGCCGCGCCGGCGCGGACGGAAGCTGGCGCGCCGGCGGTCTGATGCTGGAACGGGTGCCGCCGGAAGGCGGGCGCACACTGGTCGCCGACGATGTCGCGGACGCCTGGCGGCGCGCGATGGTGCTGATGAGTTTGGCGACACAAGAGGAACTGGTCGATCCCGATCTGGCGCCGCACGGCCTTCTCTATCGCCTGTTTCACGAGGACGGGGTGCGCGTCTACCGCACCCACCCCTTGGAAGCGCGCTGCCGCTGCTCGCGCGAGCGCGTCGAGGGCATCCTGCGCGTCTTTCCGCAAAGCGATCTCGACGAGATGAAGCAGGACGCCGTCACCACCGTGACCTGCGAGTTCTGCAACGCCCGCTATACCTTCGATGCCACCGACCTCGCCCGCCTGTCGCCGGCATGAGGGTGTTTCCCGCGCAATTACCGATATATTCGCCTCATGTCGGGCTTGGCCCGACCATCTACGCTTTTCCTGCCCTGATGCAGACTCTTCAAGACGTGGGTGGCCGGAACAGGTCCGGCCACGGGGTGCCAAGTGGCAGAGCTCCGGGGAGGTATGCATGACCGCAAACTATAATTCCGAAATGGCCGCCCGCTTTGGCGAAGACGAGAAAACGCCGGCCGGCGATCTGCCGGAGCTTCCCCTTGTGCGCCGGATGCTGCTGCGGCGCACGCAGCGGCGCTATTCCGACCGCCCGGTGCCGGAGCCGCTGCTGCGGCTCTTATTGGCGTCGGCGTTCTCGGCCTCGTCAAAATCGGATTTCCAGCAGGCCTCGGTCATAGGGGTCGCCGATCCCGAGCGCCGAGCGCGCCTCCAGGCGCTTGTCCCGGCGATGCCGTGGATCGGCGCGGCGCCGGTCTTTCTCGTCTTTTGCGGCGATGCGCGGCGGCTCGAACGTCTCGGCACGCTGCGCGGCTACCCGGCCGACAACGGCCGGCTCGAAAGTTTTTTCAATGCGGCGATCGACGCCGCGCTGGTCATGCAGAGCTTTATCCTGGCGGCCGAAGAAGCGCAGCTCGGTTGCGTTCCGATCAGCGTCCTGCGCAATCACCCGGACGAGGTCGCCGCCATCCTCGAACTGCCCGACAAGGTTTTCCCGGTCGCCGGTCTCGCGCTCGGCTACCCCGCCGCGGCGGGCTACATCAGCATGCGTCTGCCGCTCCCCGTCACGGTCCATGCCGATCGCTACGACGACACGAATCTCGCCGAGGCGGCCGCGGATTACGACCGCCGACGCGCCGCCCGCCACCAGCTTCCGCGCGAGCGGCAGCGGGCGCCCGAGACCTTTGGCTACGCCCAATTCTACGGCTGGTCGGAGGACAAGACGCGCCAGCAGGCCGCCGAGCCGGAGGGTCAGCGTTTTCCCTCCTATCTGCGGTCCCGCGGGTTCACCCTCGATTGACGCAGAGGGCGGCGGAAGAGCACATTCTCGCCCGCCCGAAAATCTGTTAAGCGAGGCTCGCGGCCGGCCCGCGGGTCGCCGAGCCGCGTCTCGCCGCGGAATGCAGATCATGAGTCTCGGAACGCTTCGCCACACCGCCGTCAGGATCGGTGCCGCCGCCCTCCTGACCTCGGCGCTTTACGGCTGCGGCAGCGCCACCCGCGCCGCCGCCGGCGATCCCGGCCTCGATTTTATCGGCCAGGTGATGAGCCAGGTCCGCAGCAACTATGTCGATCCGGTCACACGGCGCGAACTGGTTGAGGATGCGCTGCGCGGGATGCTGAACCGGCTCGACCCGCATTCGGACTATATGGACGCGCAACAGTACCGGCAGATGTCGGCGATCACCCGCGGCGAATTTGGCGGCATCGGCATCGAATTGACCCTCGAAGCGCGCATTCCGCAGGTGATCTCGCCGATCGACGGCACCCCGGCGGCGCGGGCCGGCATCGAACCGGGCGACCGCATCGTCAAGATCAACGGTCAGGCGACCGATGGCATGGATGCCGAGGACATCGTCAAGCGGCTGCGCGGCACACCCGGCAGCCGCGTCACCCTGACGATCCTGCGCGCCAGCCGGCCGCCGTTCGATGTCACTCTGACGCGGCGGATCATCCATGTGGTCTCGGTCAAGTCGGCGCTCGAACCCGGCCGGATCGGCTATGCCCGCATCACCACCTTTACCGAGAACACGCCGGCCGAGCTTGCTGCTGCCATCGTGCGGTTGAAGGAAGAGGCGCACGGCCGCCTCAGCGGTTTTATCCTCGATCTGCGCAACGATCCCGGCGGACTCCTGGATTCGGCGGTGGACGTAGCCGGCGACTTTCTTGACGGCGGTGTCGTGGTGACGACGCGCGGCCGCAACCCCGATGACGACCACATCTTCAATGCGCCGATCATGGGCGATCTGTTACCGCGGGTGCCGACGGTGGTGCTGGTCAACAGCGCGTCGGCTTCGGCGGCCGAGATCGTCGCCGGCGCCTTGCAGGATCACCGGCGGGCGACGGTCATGGGCACGCGCACCTTTGGCAAGGGTTCGGTGCAGAGCATCATCCCGCTCGACAACCACGGCGCGCTGCGCCTGACCACGGCGCTCTACTACACGCCAAACGGGCAGTCCCTGCAAGGCCGGGGAGTCACTCCCAACATCATCGTCGCGGTGCCCAAGGACGAGCAGGTTGCGAACGCCATCATCACCCACGAGAGCGATCTTTACGGCGCGCTGAAAAACGGCGGCTCGCTCAGCAGCATGCGGCCGGCGGCGCCGGTCGGCGCCAGCGGCGCCGAGGCCGATCATCCGATCAAGTCGATGTTGATCGGGACGAGCCACGACGCCCAATTGCAAGCGGCCATCGATTATCTGCACCGCGTCGTGCGCGAGGCGGCGCGATTGCGGCGCGGGTAGCGCGTCCGGTCCCCGCAACGGGCCGCCCGCGTGCCGGTCAATGCCGCCACTCGCGCGGGGTGAGATGCGCCTCTCCCAGGGGTGCTCCCGGGGGTGCGGGCAGGGAGCGCGGCAAAGCCTCGGTTCTGGTGCCGGCGGGTTCGGCGTGGCGCGCCTCGGCGGCGCGGCGCAGCCGGTAATAGGAATGCACGGTCAGCGGGATCGAGCCGAGATAGACAACTCCGATCGCCGTCAGGGTCGGCCACGGTACGGTCGTGAAGAAGCCGGCGATGACGCCGATCCCGAGCATTGTCGGGATCACCGTGCTGGGCGGGATGCGCACCCGCTTTAGCGAAACGGTTGGCACCTTGCTGACCATCAAGAGTGCAGCGCCGGCCACCGTGACGGCGCTCAGATAGGGCGAGCGGAACAGCCAATCGCCCCACTCAAAGCTCAGAAACATCGGCACCATGACAAGACCGGCGCCGGCCGGCGCCGGCACGCCGGTGAAAAACGGCGCCGCGTAGGCCGGCAATTCGGCGCCCAGCTGGGTGTTGAAGCGCGCCAGCCGCAGCGCGCAGCACACAGCAAAGCCCAGCACGATCGCCCAGCCGAGACCGCCCAGCGCGGCCATCGTCCACAGATAAAGGATCGCCGCCGGCGCCACCCCGAAGCTGACAAAATCGGAGAGGCTGTCGAGTTCGGCGCCAAAATGCGAGGTCGATTTGAGGAGGCGGGCGATGCGGCCGTCGAGACCGTCGAACACCCCGGCGGCGATGATCGAAAACACCGCGGCCTGAAACTTGCCGTCCATGGCAAAGCGGATCGCCGTCATCCCGGCGCACAAGGCCAGGAGGGTCAGCACATTGGGGATCATGCGGTTGACCGACAGACCGGACAGTTGGCGCACGCGCGGCCGCCGCGCTCTTCGCGATCTCATCGCCGGGTCTCCGCCGCGCCGCGCCGCGCCGCAGGGTCAGTGGGAAAAGCCGCGGCGCGGCGGCTCCGTCGCCAATAGGTCGGCGAGCACGGTCTCGCCGCCGACCATGCGCTGGCCCGGGGCGACCAGCGGAACATAGGGCGGCGGACAGTAGACATCGACCCGCGAGCCAAAGCGGATAAGACCGGTGCGCTGGCCGGCCACGACCTCCTGCCCCGCGCGCAGATCGCACACGATGCGCCGCGCCACCAGCCCGGCAATCGGCACAAAGGCGATTTCCGGCCCCGCCGGCGGGGCGATGCGGATCGCCATGCGCTCGTTGTATTCGCTCGCCTTGTCGAGGCTCGCATTGAAAAATCGCCCTCTCGTATAGTGCAGCGCCGTCACCCTGCCGCCGGCCGGCGCGCGCGTGACATGGACATCAAAGATGTTGAGAAAGATCCCGATCCGCGCAACGGGGTCCGGACCCATTTCGAGTTCCGGCGGCGGCTGGGCCGGACCCACCGAGACGACGATGCCGTCGGCCGGGCTGACAAGAAGGCCCGCGCGCTCCGGAGTGACGCGCCAGGGATCGCGGAAGAAATAGGCGATCCACAGGGTTGCGCAGAGCCCGATCCAGCCGGCCGCACCGGCCAGCACAAACAGCAGCACTGTGACAGCGGCGCCGGCGAGGACAAAACGAAGGCCGTCGGGGTGAAGCGGAGGGAGGATCTTTCTCAGCACGATATTCCACTATCGCGAAGGGGCGCGAATCAACGGCCTTCGCGCCGCCACGCCGCGACGAGGCCGCCAAGGATCAGCAGCAAGGCCGCGATGCCCGGTAACAGCGGCGTTTCCCGAAACCCGACGACGGTATAGGCGCCGTTTTTGCGCAACCCCAGCCAGTCCTCTCCGGCCGCAGGCTGGTCGGCGGAGACGCGGCGGACCTGCGGCAGATTGCCGGAGGCCACCCAGAAGGTGCCGCCGCCGGTCGCCGCGACAACCGGCGCCAGCTTTTTCGCTGTCGTCCGCACATCGGCGAATTCCCTGGGATTGAGCGGCCCGGCCGCGGCGAGCGCGGTCATCCCGCCCTCGCTGATCCGGTAGAGACCCATCTCGCGGATCGTCAGGGTGCCGGTGCTGCGCCCGCCGCTGGCCGACGACAGGGCGAGGGTGCGGCTCGATCCGTCGGGCAGGGTTATATGGACCGGCTTGTCGTCGGGTTCGAGCGATTGGCGGGTGACGACGAGATGATCGCCGTCGATCGTCGCGCGCAAGGCGTTCTCGTCGAGTTCCGGCTCCTTCATCAGCCAGTAGATGACCCGGCGCAGCAGTTCCGCCTGCGGTCCGCCGCCTTTGTACCCGCGCGCCCACAACCACATCTGATCCGACAACAACTGCGCCACCCGACCCTTGCCGACGCGATCGAGAACGAGGAGCGGCTCGCCCTCGGCGCCCCGCATCACCGTGACGCCGTGGTGAACATCGGCATCGACCTGGCGTAGCCACGGACCCCAACTCGGCTGACCTCTGGGCGAACCAGCACCGGGAAGCCCGGCGGTGACCGGGTCACGGCGGCCGAGCGCCGACAGGCACGGTTTGAAGCTGCCCTTGTAGTCTCCTCCGGTCGGCTCGCTCGGCAGGATCTCTCCCAAAGGCGTGCGGTAGAGGCTGGTCGGCGAGCCGAAACGCGGCCCTGCGGCTTCGAAAAAGGCGCCGCCGTCGCGGACATAGCGCACGACATTGTCAAGATAGGTTTCCGGGATCAGCCCGCGCCGGTTGTAGCGATCAAAGATGATCAGGTCGAACTGTTTCAACTTGACATCAAACAGCTCGCGGATCGGAAAGGCGATCAGCGACAATTCGCGGATCGGCGTGCCGTCCTGCTTGTCCGGCGGGCGCAGAATCGTGAAATGGACGAGATCGACCGAAGGGTCGGATTTGAGGATGTTGCGCCAGACGCGCTCGCCGGGATAAGGCTCGCCAGTCACCATCAGCACCCGCAACCGGTCGCGCACGCCGTTGATATCGACGACGGCGCGCTTGTTGATCGGGGTCAGCGAGTGCGGCCCGGGTGCTGTTGCCAATTCGATGACGTTGGGGCCGCCATGACTGATCGGGATGCGCAGCGGCACCTCGACCCCGATCGGCACATCGATCCGGTTCCAGACACCGCCGTCCTTGCGCCAGGTGACTGAGGCCATCCGGTCCTCCTCGCCCGGCGTTTGCGGCAGGTCCTCGACCCGGATGCGCAATTCGACATCCTTGCCGACAATCCCGTAGCTCGGCGCGCGGGTCACCACGAGACGGCGGTCTCTCTCGTGCGGCCGGCCGCTAAGGAGGACATCGAGCGGCGCGCCGACCGCGCGTTCGAGCCCCTGCGGGTTGCCCCTTGGCACGTCATCCACCTCGCCATCGGTGATCATGATCACTCCGGCGAGCCGTCGGCGCGGCACTGTCGCCATCTCACGGTTGAGCGCGGCAAACAGCCTCGTGCCATCATCGTCGGCGCCGGGGCGCTCCGCGCCGGTGCGGACGGTGCGGACATCGAGATCGGGCATGTGGGCAAGGCGGCGCTGCAAGGTGGCGAGCGCCTTTTCTGTCACCTGGCGGCGATGGCCGATCTCCTGGTTGCTCGGCGACTGATCGACGACAACGATCGCGACATCGCGCTGCGGCCGGCGTTTCTCGATGATCAAAGAGGGGTTGACAAGGGCGGCAAAGAGGATCGCCAGAGCGAGCGCGCGCCACCATAGGCCACCGGCCCGGCGCAGCAACCCGAGCGCGAGGACGAGGGTGGCGGCGACTGCCAGCGCCGCGAGCGCGGGCCAGGGCAGAAACGGTGCCGCCGCCAGCGAGAAACCGCTGCTCATTGGCCGAGCCGCTCCAGAATGGCCGGGACATGCACTTGGTCGGCCTTGTAGTTGCCGGTCAGCACGTACATGACGAGGTTGATGCCAAAGCGAATTGCCATCTCCCGTTGCGCCTCGCCCCCCGGCACGCAAGGAAACATCGGCTGGCCCGCATCATCAACCGCCCAGGCGCCGGCCCAATCGTTGGCGCCGACAATAACGGTCGAGACCCCGTCATTGACGTGGTCCGCGGCGGGTTCAACCCACAATGTTCCCGAATCCCAGCGTCCGGGAAACTCGTGCAATAGATAGAAGGACTTGGTCAGCACGTGATCGGGCGGGATCGGGACCAGGGGCGGCAGCCTGATGCCGGTGGTGAGGCGCTTCAAGCGCGCCGCCATGAGCGCCGCGCCGCCAAACGGTCCCGGCGTCTGGCTGTCGCCGTCGCGGGTATCGAACAGGATGGTCCCGCCGGTTTCGAGATAATGGTTGATGCGTTCGACCGCCTGCGGCGAGAGCGGCGGCTCGGTGGCGGTGACCGGCCAATAGAGCAGCGGGAAGAAGATCAGTTCGTCCTTGTCGATATCGATCGCCATCGGACGCCCCGGCTCGACCGCTGTGCGCCGGGTCAAGGCGGCGCTCAGCCCGTCGAGACCGGCGCGGCTCTCGGCATCGACCGCGCTGTCACCGGTCAACACATAAGCGAGGTGGAACTTCTCGGTCGCCCGCATCGCGAATGCATCGTCGGCGTGCGTCGCGATCGGGCAGGAGGATGCGGCGACAAGAAGCAGCAGGGCGACCCGCGCCGGGCGCCGCCGCAACAGACCGCGCAGGCCGTAGGAAATCAGCAGATCGACGAGCGCCAAGAGAAAGGCCGCGACCAGGAGCGGCGGGCGCAGATCCCGCTCCGGGCTGGCGCCAAAGATCGCGCGCACCGTGCCCGGCGGCAGGTCTCCGATCGCCTTCAGACTGGACGTGCCGATCGCAAGATTGAGCGCGTGGCGGGCATCCGCGGTGCCGTAAAAGCCCGGCGGGTGCAGCGGCGAGACGGTCGCCTTGGCCATCTCCTCGCCGGACAAGGGGCGCGCTGTCGGTGGCGGCGCGCCGAGCCGGCCAAACCCGTCGAGGGTCTCAACCGGAGGCAGGACCGCTGCGGCGGCTCCCGACACCCCGGCGCTCATCGCCACGATGCGCCGCAGCATCCGGACAAAGAGGCCGGAGAGCGCAAGGTTTGACCACTCGGGATTGGCTGTCGTGTGGACCAGCACGATCCATCCCTTGCCGAGCTTTCTGGCCGTGACGAGCGGGGTGCCATCCTGGAGCCGCGCCCAGGTCCGGCTGGCGAGATCGAGATCGGGCTCGGCCAGGACCTGGCGCTTGACCGTAACATCGCGCGGGATCGCGAGACCGGCAAACGGGCTGTCGGCGGCAAAGGGAGCGAGGTGGGCCGGGCGTTCCCACGACAGCGCGCCGCCGATCGTGCGGCCGCCGCGGCGCAGCCGCACCGGCAGCAGCCGGTCCTCGCCCCCTTGGGCGGCGAGCTCTGGGCCGGCAAAGCGCAGCAAGAAGCCGCCGCCCATGACCCATTTGCGGATCGCCGCGGTCTGCGCCGGCGAATTCGGCCCGCTGTCGGAAAAGATCAGAACGGCCAGCCGGCGCTGCAACAGCGTGGACACGCGCCCGCGGCGGATCTCGGCAAACGGCGCGAGCGCGCGTTCGAGATAATAGTCCTTGCCGAGCAGCGGCGCGCCGCTCGGGTTGACCGCCGCGGCGATGCCGACGGGACGGCGGCGCCAGTGCTCGTCGGCGAGCAGTACAGCACCGGCCGAGGCGTCGTTCTCGATCGCGATCTCGCTGGTCTGGTTGCGCAGTGCGCCCGGCATCGGCAACCGCACCAGGAGGCGCTGCGCCCCCGGGGCGAGCGTGACCGCGCGACGGGTCAGCAGGCGCCCGTCTGTCCCGCTCGCGCGCACCACAAAACGCCGCGGCTCCGGCGCCGGCAGAGTTTCGAGGATGACTTCGAGATCCTTGGCCGAGGTGTCGCCGGCAGTCAGCAGCACCGGAGCCTCGCCCGGCGGGGCCGAGAGATATTCGAGGCTGCCGTGATGGGCCAGATAGCCGGCAAGCGCGCCGCCGCCCCGGGTGCTCCGGCCATCGGCGAGGCCGTCGCCAAACCAGATCGCCGCAATTCCGTCCGGGAGCTGCAGCGCCGCGATCCGCTTCAGCGCGGCGCGCCGATCGACGGACCAGGGCTGCGGCACCATCGCGTCAACGGCGGCGCGCGCGTCGGCGGCGCGGATCGGCGCGAGCGGCAGCGAGGCCCCCGGTTCGGGCGCGGTCGGCACCAGGATCACCTGCCGGCTCTCGCGCTCGGCCTCGGCCAGAAGGCTCTTCAGCGCCGCCTGCCGTGCCGGCCAGTCGGCAGCGGCGGCCCAGCCGTTGTCGATCACCAGAACAAGCGGTCCGCGGCCACCGGCAAGGCGTTTTTGCGGATGAAGGAGCGGGTGCGCCACAGCCACGATCACCAGCGCGGCGATCGCCATGCGCAACAGGATCAGCCACAGCGGCGTCCGGGCCGGTGTCTCCTCGCGCGGCACCAGACCGAGCAGCAGCCGGATCGGTGGAAACGCGATCCGACGCGGTGCCGGCGGCGTCACCCGCAGCAGCCACCAGATCACCGGCAGGCCGGCGAGAGCAAGCAGCAGCCAGGGCGAAGCAAAGGCAAGCGGCAACATGGCTCAGCGCCTGCGGTCGGGGGACAGCGCGACATAGAGTGCGAGGAGCGCAAGATACGGCGGCCGGTCGCTGCGGTGAAAGCCAAAGGTCCAGCCGAGGGCACGGGCGATCTCGGCGAGACCGTCGCGGTGGCGGCGGAAGCGTTTGGCGTATTCGGCGCGAACCCCTTCGACGCGGCCGATCGTGATCTCCCCCTTGTCCTCGACCCCCTCAAAACGCGCGCGCCCCTCAAAGGGCAGATCCTCCTCGGCCGGGTCGGCGATCTGCAACAGGTGACCTTTGACGCCGGCAGCGGCAAAGCGGGCGAGGGCGGCGCGCACGGCGTCAAGCGGCGCCAGAAAATCCCCGAAGAGGACGAGCTGGGCGGCCTGCGGCAGCGGCGTGAACTCCGGCAGGCCGGCCGGCGCCGCCGGCGCGCAGCCGATCAGCTCGGCGAGACGCGACAGCGCGATCCGCCCGGTGAGCGGAGACAGACCGCTGTCCAGGAGGACCAGCCGCTCGCCGCCGCGCACCAGGAGGCTGGCAAGAGCGAGCAGCAGGAGTTCGGCGCGGTCGCGTTTGGCGGGCCAGTCGCCCTGCACGTAGTGCGCCGAGCTGTAGGCCATCGAGGCCGAGGCGTCGCGCCACAGCCATATGCTTTGCGCCGCGTCCCACTCGCTCTCGCGCACATAAAGCCGCGTTGATTTGGCGCTCTGGCGCCAGTCGATGCGCGCCGCCGCGTCGCCCGGCTGATACTGGCGAAACTGCCAGAAGCTCTCGCCCTGCCCGACGCGGCGGCGGCCGTGGACGCCCTGCGCGACAGTGGCGGCGATCCGTTCGGCGGCAACCAGAAGCGGCGGCAGCCCCGCGGCGGCTTCCTCCGCGCGGTCGCGCAGCGGCGCCGTTGCCGTGCCGCCTCGCGCTCCGCCCCATCCTGGCGCGAGGGGGATCACGTGAGCGGTGCCGCAATCTGCTCGATGATCCGCGCCACCGTGATCCCTTCGGCGCGCGCCGCAAAGCTGACCGCCATGCGATGGCGCAAGACCGGCGCCGCGAGCGCCAGCACGTCGTCGATCGAGGGGGCGAGCCGCCCGTCGATCAGCGCGCGGGCTCGGCAGGCCAGCATCAGCGCCTGACTGGCGCGCGGTCCCGGCCCCCATGAGACAAAACGGCGCGCTGCCTCGATCGGGCTGTCCTGCGGCCGGCCCGAGCGCACCAGTTGCAGGATCGCGGCGAGGACGCTTTCGCCGACCGGGATGCGCCGCACCAGCCGCTGCGCCTCCAGCAGTTCCGCCGCGCTCATCGCCGGCCGCGGACGGTCCTCGCCAACCCCAGTGGTGGCGATGAGGATCTGCCGCTCGGCGTCGAGACCGGGATAATCGACATCGATCTGCAGCAGAAAGCGGTCAAGCTGGGCTTCGGGCAGCGGATAGGTGCCTTCCTGTTCGAGCGGGTTCTGCGTCGCCAGCACGTGAAAGGGGCGCGGCAGCGCATGATACTGGCCGGCGATCGACACCCGGCCTTCCTGCATCGCCTGCAACAGCGCCGACTGCGTGCGCGGGCTGGCCCGGTTGACCTCGTCCGCCATCAACAACTGGCAGAACACCGGCCCCGGAATAAAGCGGAACGAACGCCGGCCGGTCTCGCTTTCCTCCAGCACCTCCGAGCCGAGAATGTCCGCCGGCATCAGGTCGGGGGTGCATTGGATGCGCTTGTCGTCGAGCCCCAGGATCGTGCCAAGGGTCTCGACCAGGCGGGTCTTGGCGAGGCCCGGCACGCCGATCAGAAGGGCATGTCCGCCGCACAGGAGGGTGATCAAGGCTTGCTCGATCACCGTGCGCTGGCCAAAGATGATCTCGCCGATCCGTTCGCGTACAAGGCCGAGGCGCCGTCCGGCCGCTTCGACCGCGGCGACGAGATCGGCGGAGGAGTCGTTGAGGGATACGGTGGAGTCCAAGCCGTCCGATCCTTTCCCCGCTTCCGGGCGGGCGCGCCTGCGTGAGAACGCCGGCCAGGGCAATTCCTCCGGTCGGCCGCCACCGGTCGATCACGGCGATCTCGACATGCGCATCGCCCGCGACGGCTCCTGGCATTATCGCGGATCGCCGATCAACCGCATACCGCTCGTCAAGCTCTTCGCCTCGGTCCTGCGCCGCGAGGCGGACGGCAGCTACTGGCTGGTCACGCCGGCCGAGCGCGGCCGCATCGCGGTCGAGGATGCGCCGTTTCTCGCGGTGGCGCTCTCGGCCGAGGGCGAAGGCCGCGAGCAACGGCTGATTTTCCGGACCAATCTGGACGAGATTGTGACGGCCGGGGCCGGGCACCCGCTCACCGTCACGACCTCTGCCGCGGGCGAGCCGGCCCCCTATATTCTGGTGCGCGGCGCGCTCACGGCCAAGCTCACCCGCGCGGTGTTCTACGAGCTGATCGAGTTGGGCGTCGCGGAAGAGAGCGGCAGCGGCAGAAAGTTTGGGGTGTGGAGCATGGGCGTATTCTTCCGGCTCGGCGAGCCGGGGCCGGATTGGGACTAAGCCCTTGACCGACGCGGACGGCGGCGACGGCGTGGAGCAGAACTCCGGGATGCGGGAGTGGGCGATCGCGCATTTTGTGCGCCATGCGCGGCCCGGGCGACGCGGCTTTGGCGGCACCGCAGATCCGGCCGAGGCCGCGGCGATTCGCCAGGCGACCCGCGGCGATCACGATCTCAATCCCGGCTGGACGCAACCCAGCGCCGCGTTGCGCCCGGCGGCGGTCCTGGTCCCGCTGATCGACCGCCCCGCGGGAATGTCGATCCTGTTGACCCAGCGCACACCGCACCTGTCCGCTCATGCCGGGCAGATCGCGTTTCCCGGCGGGCGCATCGAACCCGAGGACGCCGATGCGGTGGCGGCGGCCCTGCGCGAGACCGAGGAGGAAGTCGGCCTCTCGCGCGAATATGTCAGCGTGATCGGTCGGCTCGACACCTACATCACCGGGACCGGGTTTGAGATCACCCCGGTGGTCGGCCTTGTCCGGGTGCCGTTTGCGCTCATCCTCGACCCCTTTGAGGTGGCCGAGGCGTTTGAGGTGCCGCTCGCCTTTATCCGCGATCCGAACAACCGGCGGCAGATGACGCGGACAGAGGGCGAGCGCCTGCGGACCTTTTTTGTCTTCCCGTTTGAGAATCATTATATCTGGGGCGCGACCGCGGGGATGCTGGTCAATCTGACCGAGGTGCTGGCAGATTGAGGAGCGGATGCTCCGGGTCCTTGCGACGATCGTGCTGCCGCTCATCGCGCCGACCGCGCTTTATCTGGTGTGGCTCGCGCTGTTGCGCCGGCTCGGGCGGGAGCGGCGGCGGGCGCTGCCGTGGGTATGGCTGATGGGCGCCGGCGTGGCGGTTCTGGCGATCGTACTGTTTGTCGTCACCGTCCATTTTGGCGCGCCGCTGCGCGGCGTCTATGTTCCGCCGCAATGGCAGGGCGGCCGGATCATCCCTTCCCACATTGCGCCGGAGAGGACTCCATGACGGCGCTGGTGCCGGCCGGGCGAATCGCGCCGCAACCCTGGATGGAGGAGCCGGCGACGCAGACGGTGCTCGCCGCGCTTGCCGCCGGCGGCGCCGCGGCGCTGTTTGTCGGCGGGGCGGTGCGCGATACGCTCCTCCACCGCGCGATCGGCGACATCGATCTCGCCACCCCGGCTCCGCCCGAGCGGATCACGGCCCTGCTGAAAGAGCGCGGCATCAAGGTGGTGCCGACCGGCTTTGCCCACGGCACGGTGACGGCGGTGGTGCCGCCGCGGCATTTTGAAATCACCAGCCTCAGGCGCGATGTCGAGACCGATGGCCGCCACGCCCGCGTCGTCTTTGGCGCCGACTGGGCGGCCGACGCGGCGCGCCGCGACTTCACGATGAACGCGATCTTTCTCGCGCCCGACGGCACGCTCTACGACCCGGTCGGCGGGCTTGCCGATCTCCAGGCCGGCCGCGTCCGCTTTGTCGGCGACCCGGCCGCCCGGATTGCCGAGGACGTGCTGCGCCTGTTGCGCTACTACCGTTTCGAGGCGCGCTTTGGCCGCGCCGCCGGGGACGCCGATGCGCGCGCCGCCTGCCGTGCCGCGGCGCCCCTCTTACCGAGCCTGTCGGCCGAGCGCGTCGCACAGGAACTGCTGCGTCTGCTGAACACCCAGAACCCGGTCCCGGCCCTCGGCATGATGCGGGAGGACGGGGTGCTTGCCGTGATCCTGCCCGAGGCGCGCCGGATCGACCGGCTCGAAAGACTGTTGGCCGTGGAGTCCGAACCCGACGCGCTCTTGCGCCTCGCCGCCCTCGTCGAGGGCGACGCCGCCGGCATGGCCGCAATGGCCGAGCGGTTGCGCTTGTCAAACGCCGACTGCGATCGGCTCGTGGGGCTCGCTGCGCCCTGGCCGCTCGATCCTGCGGCCGACCGGCGCGGCTGGCGGCGGGCGCTCTACCGTCTCGGCGCGGAGCGCGCCCGCGATCTTGCCCTCCTGCTCGCCGCCGAGGGGCGGATGAGCCGCGAGCGCCTCGCCGAATTTGTCGTGCTTGCCCGCGCCTGGACGCCGCCCGACTTCCCGCTGTCGGGACGCGATGTCCTCGCCCTCGGCATCCCGCCGGGGCCGCGCGTCGGCCATTTGCTGGCTGTCGTCAGGACGTGGTGGGAGGCGGGCGATTTCGCCGCCGACCGGACCCGCTGCCTGGCGCGGCTGAAAGAAATCGCCGCAGAGGGCGCATCGGGATAGCGGCGCAGATCCCGCACCGGTTCAGCGGCCTGCCGGTTCGCTCCCCGAGTCCGACAGGTCCAGAGCCGGCGGATACCAGTCCTGCCGGCAGGTCTCGTCGAGCGTGTAGGGGCACTGTGCCGGCAGGCGATCGGCTGCTTCGGCCTCGCCGCGCTGGCGCAGCCCGAGAGCGGCTTGGCGCCGGCCATCGCTGTAAAGGCGCGGCAACACCGCCTCGGCATCATGCCGCAAAGCTGGCGTCAACTTGTCGGAGAGGCTGGCGCGCGCTTCCGCGATCGTCGCCATCCACCCATAGCGCGGCTCTTGCGCCGGCGAGCCGGCGAGTTTCAAAAGAGCTCGACGACGCGCCGGATCTGGCTGCGGACTGCGTCGCGCTCGCTCCTGCCCAAATCCTCGATCTCCTCGGCGAGGTGCTCGCGGTCAAGGCGGTTGTCGGACACGGGCAGCGTGCGCAGCAGCCTAGCCTGATCCTGGGTCCAGGCGAAGAAGTCGTCGTCGTAGCGCGGGCTGTCGGGCATGGCGGGGTGCCCTCAACCGGCGGCGACATCGAGGACGGTCAGGGCGAGGGCCCGGGCGCGCGGCACGAGCGTATCGATGCGGCACCACTCGTCGTCGCTGTGGGCGTTGCCGCCGACCGGACCCGTCGCGCACAGGGTCGGGGTGCCGAGCGCCGCGGTAAAGCCGCTGTCGGCCGAGCCGCCGGTCGCTTCGCCCTTGATCTCGAAACCGAGACCGGCGGCGGCCACGGCATAGCGTTCGAGCAGCTTGCGACCGGCCTCGTCCTGTTCCAGGGGGAGAAAATTGCCCTCGCGCAGGATGCGTCCCTCGCTGCCGGGAAACTCGCAGCAGCGGCAGATCTCGCGCACCTCGCCCAAAACCTTTTCCATGATGTTGAGGGTCGGAAAGCGCACATCAACCGCGGCGGTGGCGCGCGCGGCGACGGTGTTGACCGCGGTGCCGCCGCCAATGAGGCCGACATTGACGGTGGCGCCGAGATCGTAGTCGGTGAGCTTGTGCAGGCGCTGGATCTTGCGCGCCAGCGCCTCGACCGCGCTCACTCCCTCAGCGTGCGCGGCGCCGGAATGGGCGGCGCGGCCCGTCACCTCGAACTCGATAAAGGCCGCCCCCTTGCGCCGCGACACCAGATTGCCGGACGCCCGTCCCGGCTCGGAATTGAATACGGCGCGGGCATTCTTCGCCTCGGCCTCGATGACCGGGCGCGAAGAGGGTGAAGCGATCTCCTCGTCCGAGGTGAAGAGACCGATGAGCGGACAAGGCGCGCCAAACCGGGCAAAGGCGGCCAGCACAAAAGCGTTCATCACAAGACCCGCTTTCATGTCGGCGACGCCGGGGCCAAACGCCCTGTCGCCGTCGATGCGGAACGGCCGCTCTGCCACGGTGCCGTCGGGAAACACGGTGTCGCGGTGCCCCATCAGGATGATCGGCCGATTGCCGCCGCCTCCGCCCAGCAGCCGCGCGGCGATGCAATCGCCAAAGGTGTCGTTTGGGACGATGTCGCAGGCGAGGCCCAGGGGTTCGAGAAACTGGCGCAACCGCGCCCCGACCGCATCGACCCCGCGTTTGTTGTAGCTGCCAGAATCGATGTTCACCAACTCGGCCAGGAGGGCGACCATCGCCTCGTGCTGCCGCCCCAGATGCTCGACGATCGCGGTTCCCGTTTCGCTGCTCATCGCGTTTGCCCCCACTCCGCCGCGGTTGACCCTCCGGGCCATCAGCATACGCCCGCCCGGCGGCTTATTGCAGCGGGCTCTGGAACGAGCCGACGGTGCCGCCGACCTCGCCCAGGTTCTTGAAGACGACGCTGAACAGCACCGACACCCCCGGCTTGACATCGCCGTTTCTGATCCCCGACTGACTGATCGAGCCGATAAAGGCCAAGCATTCGTCCTGGTAGACCGCCGAGAGCGAAGCGTAAAGGCTGGTGCTGGTGGACTGCGGCACGGCGACGCCATTGACCAGATTGTTGCTGTTGGTCAGGTTGAGGGTCTCGGTGCCTTGCAAGGACCAGTAGCGCGTCAAACGGAGGGTGGCGTTGACCGAAAGCTGCTCGCGCTTGCCGAGAACGACGCTCTGACCCGTGGTTGGCAGGATCTCGGCCTCGTTCAATTGCTGTGGCGGAAACAGCAGAAAATTGCCGCCAACCCGAAAGCTCTGCGGCCCGACGACGACGCCGACCTCCTGGCCGTGATTGTCCAAATTGTGTGGGTCGAGCCGGAAGCGGTAGATCAGGTCGAGATAGGCGCTGGGCGTCAGCACGATCCGCCCGACCACGTCGGAGAGCCGGTGCTCGGCTCCCGAACCGAGCGGCAGAAACGGGTTATCCTCGGCGCGGTAGCTCTGGCCGATCAGGGTCCGGTAGCTGCCGCCCCGATCGTCGTAGAGGCCGAGCTTCACCCCGTAATCGAC
>JBOHMF010000029.1:0-17087 GCA_050730055.1 Allostellaceae bacterium | reverse complement strand
CCGCTGCTGCTCGCCAAGGAGGCCGCGGTCTGGGTCGCCCGCGACCGCGCCGCCGGCGCCCGCGCCGCCGCGGCGGCCGGAGCCGGCGCCATCCTCCTCGACGACGGCTTTCAAAACCCGGCGCTCGCCAAGAGCTTGTCGCTCATCGTCGTCGATGCCGCATACGGCTTTGGCAATGGCCGGGTGATCCCGGCCGGACCCTTGCGCGAGAGCCTCGCGCGCGGTCTCAAGCGCGCCGACGCCGTAATCCTGCTCGGCGCCGATCCGGCCGCGCGCCGTCCCGCTGCGTTGCCGCTTCCGGGTGATCTGCCGATCGTGCCAGCCCGGCTCACCGCGATCGATGAAGCGCGCTGGGCCGGCGAACGCCTTGTCGCCTTTGCCGGGATCGGGCGGCCGGAAAAATTCTTCGCCATGCTGCGCGCGGTGGGCGCCGAGGTGGTCGGCGCCCGCGCCTTTCCCGACCACCATCCGTTCCGCACCGGCGAGATCGCCGCGCTGCGCCGGAACGCCGCGCGCCTCGGCGCGCGCCTGGTGACAACCCGCAAGGATTTCGCGCGGCTGCCGGCGGCCGAGCGTGCCGGGATCGCGGTGCTCGACATCGCGATCGGCTGGCCCGATCCGGCGGCGCTGACGCGGCTGCTGGCGCCAATTCTGCCCCCACCCTCCCCTCCCCCGCTCGCGGGGGAGGGTTAGAGAAGGGGTCGCGCGGGCATGAGGTTGGAACAGAGACGCGAGGAGCCGGCACGGCCGCGCCTCGCCGACCACCTCGAAGCCTGGGGCGCCGCGCTTCTCGCCGCCAGCTTTGGCGTGCTGCCGATCGCCTGCGCCTCCGCTCTGGGCGGTGCGCTCGGGCGCGCGATCGGTCCGCGTCTCGGCGTCTCGCAGGTGGCGCGGCGCAATCTGCGGCGCGCTTTCCCCGAACTCGGCGAGGCGGAGATTGCGCGGATCGTCCGCGGCATGTGGGACAATCTCGGCCGGGTCGCGGCGGAATATCCGCACCTGCGCCGGATCCGGCTGTTCGAGCACCAAGGGCGGGTCGAGACGCACGGCTTTGAGCACATCGACCGGGCCATCGCAGCCGGACAGCGGATGATCATTTTCTCAGGCCATCTCGCCAATTGGGAGATCGGCGCACTCGCGCCGCTGCAATACGGTTTTCCCGCCGCGCAGATCTATCGCGCCGCCGCGAACCCGCTGATCGACCCTCTCCTGGCGCGGCTGCGCGGCAGCCACGGCGAACTGATCCCCAAAGGCAGACAGGCCGCCCGCCGCGCCATCGCCGCGCTGGCCGGCGGCCGGCATCTGACCCTGCTCGTCGATCAGAAGATGAACGACGGCATCGCGGTGCTGTTTTTCGGACGGCCGGCGATGACTGCTCCCGCCCTCGCCCATCTCGCCTTGCGCTTTGACTGCGCGGTGCTGCCGGCGCGGGTCGAGCGGGTGCGGGGCGCACGCTTCCGGCTGACGGTCTATCCGTCCTTGCCGCTGCCGCGTGCGGCGGACCGCCATGCCGCTGCCGCCGCCTTGATGGCGACAGTCAATGCGACGCTCGAAGCCTGGATATGCGAGCGCCCCGCGGAGTGGCTGTGGATGCATCGCCGCTGGCCCGACTGAAACTGCCCTTCAACGCGGCGTTGCGGAGGCGGTCGCCCCTGCCTTCAGGCCGAGCCACCGGGCCGCGATCGCGATTGTCCATCCCTGAACGGCGACGGAGACGATGACCACCACAAACACGATCCGGAACAGCGCGTCGGCATTATGCACCCCGGCAAGCAGCGGGATGATCGTCAGATAGATCGGCACCGCGCCGCGCAGTCCTGCCCAGGCGATAAAGACAGCCTCGCGCACGCGCCAACGGAACGGGACGAGACAGGCGCCGACGGCGAGAGGCCGGGCCAGCACGATGAGGACCGCCGACACGGCGAGGGCGGGCAGGATCACCGGCGGCAATTGGTGCGGTGCGGCGAGCAGCCCGAGCATCAGAAACAGGGCGATCTGTGCCAGCCAGCCGAGAGCCTCGAAAAAGCGCGTCACCGGCTGCGCGGCGGGGTGCTCGTAATTGCCGACGATCACTCCGGCCAGATAAACCGCGAGAAACCCGCTCGCGCCCAGCACCTGTGCGCCGCCAAAGATCGTGAGAGCGCCGCCAAAGGCGAACACTGGAAACACCGATCTCCCGGCGCGCAGCCGGCGGAAAAGCCACAACAGGGCATAGCCGCCGACCGCCCCCAGCACCGCGCCGCCGCCCATCTCCTTGACAAACAGCAGCGCTGCGCGGCCTGCGCCAAAACTCGCCGGCAGCATCAACGCCTCGACGAGGCTCAAGGTCAGAAACACGCTCATCGGATCGTTCAGACCCGATTCCACCTCGAGCGCCGCCGCCACGCGGGGCGGCACCGCCGCACGCGACAGGCGCAGCAGCACCGAAACGGCCGCCGCATCGGTCGGGGCGGTGACCGCGCCGAGCAGCAACGCCTCGGGCCAGGTCACCCCGAACATCAGGACCACGGCGGCGCCGACCACGCCCGCGCTGATCACAACCCCGGCCGTGGCCAGCGCGATCGATGGCCACAGCGCCTGGCGAATCATGGCGCGCTCGGTGCCGAGACCGCCCTCAAACAGGATCGCCGCGAGCGCCAGACTGCCGACGAGATAGGCGGCCTGAAAGTCGTCAAAGCGGATGCCCCCTGGACCGTCCTCGCCCGCAAGCATCCCGATCCCGATAAAGACCAGCAGCAACGGCATGCCGATGCGGGCGGAGAGCAGCCCGGCAAAAGCGGCGGCAAGGCAGAGCGCGCCCGCAACCAGGATGATCTCGTGGCTGGCGGCCATGCGCTGCGATCCTCTCCGTCTGTGCCGCGCCCCCTGCCATCGGCTCTCCGCCCAAGCGGGGAAGGCCGCGCGGCGGCGATCCCATCCTATAAGCTCAGCGAGAGACGGATCGGGACGACCGATTTGCCCGCCCGCTTCTTTGCGCCGCGGCGGTGGGGTCCGGGACAAACCTTTTACCCGCACAGACGGCGTCAATTTTCTCGATATTGGAGATAATGGCGCTACCGCCCGCTCTGCGCGGATGATAAATTTTTACACAGGTTCGCCCTGAGCAGGGCGTCCGCCCGCAAGGTGAACGCAGGTGAGCGATTACAAGGTGGTCATCATCGGCTCCGGGCCGGCGGGGATGAGTGCTGCCGCCCGCGCTGCAAAGAATGGCCTCTCCCACATCCTGCTGGAACGCACCCCGCATCTCAACGACACGATCTTCAAGTATCAGAAGAAAAAGCACGTGATGGCGACCCCCGAGTTCCTGCCGCTGCGCAGCGATCTCGAATTCGAGGAGGAGTCGCGCGAGGAGGTGATCGAAGCGTGGACCCGCGGGGTCGAGGCGGCCGGCGTCAAATTCCGCCTCAATGCCGAGGTCACCCGCATCACCCGCGACAACGGCGCGTTCGCCATCGGCATCGCGGGCGGCGAGACGCTCGCGGCCGAATCCGTCGTGCTGGCGATCGGCGTCCAGGGCAATCTCAACCGATTGACGATCCCGGGGGCCGATCTCCCGTTTGTCCAGTACCAGCTCGACGATCCCGACGAATACCAGGGTGAGGAGATCGCCGTCATCGGCGTCGGCGATGCGGGTCTCGAAAATGCGCTCGGGCTGGCGGCCAACAACATCGTCACGATCATCAACACCGGCGTCGATTTTCCCCGCGCCAAGCCGGCCAATGCGGCGCTGATCCAGGCGGCGATCAATCGCGGCGACATCCAGCACGTCGTCAACGCCAAGCCGCGCCAGATCGAGGACGGATACCTCGTGCTCGAAACGCGGGAGGGCGAGGCGCGGATCAAGTGCGACCGGATCATCGCCCGCATCGGGGCGACGCCGCCGCGCAAGTTTGTCGAATCCTGCGGCATCGCCTTTCCCAGCGACAGCCCGACCGCCTTTCCGCAGGTGTCGGAGAGCTACGAATCGCAGGTTCCCGGTCTCTATATCGTCGGAGCCCTGGCCGGATCGCCCTTGATCAAGCATTGCCTCAACCAGGGCTATGAGGCGATCGCGGCCCTGGGAGGCCATCCCGTCCCGCCCGCCGACGAGCCGCTGATCGAGGCCAAGATCAAGGAGGCCGCGCTCACGCTCTCGGTCCCGGCTCTGGTCGCCGCGGTGCGCGCGTTGCCGCTTTACGCCGCGCTGACGCCGTTGCAGGTCCGCGAGATCCTGACCCACGCCGAGTTGCGCCGCAAAAAACCCGGCGAGGTTGTTATCGAGCGGGGCGAATACGCCAATTCGGTCTTTTCGGTGCTCGAAGGCGAGGTCGGCCTGCAGCCCGATCCCGGCAATCCGCAGGAGATGGTCCGGCTCGGCGCCGGCAGCTTCTTCGGGGAGCTGGCGCTCCTGTCGGGACGGCGGCGCACCCGCACCGTCGTCGCCACCCTCCCCTCGCTGTTGATCGAGGTGGATCGCAATACGATGGTGCGCCTCGTGCGCTCGGTGCCGGAAATCCGGCAGGTCATCGACAGCGCGGCGATCGGACGATACCTCAAGGTCTACTTCACTCCCGATATCGATGATGCGGCGCTTGCCGAGATCGTGCGCACCACCAGCGTCGTCGAATTCAAGCCCAATGCGGTGCTGATCGAGGAAGGCGCGCACGACGACAAGGTCTACTTCATCCGCAGCGGCTCGGTGACGGTGTCAAACCGCATCGGCGGCAAGGACATCGTCAGCGCCTATGTGCCGGCCGGCAATTATGTCGGCGAGATGGCGATGCTGATGCGGGCGCCGCGCAACGCCACGGTCAAGGCAGCCGTCGCCACCGAGGCGCTGCAAATCGACAGCGCCGCCTTTCGCGCTCTCCTCGATCGCGTCCCCGCGTTGCGCCACCAGGTCGAGCACAAATTGCAGGAACGACTGATCCAGCAGGAGCGGATGGCGCTGGGCCAAGAGCGCGGCGATGTCATCGACTTTCTGATGAAGCAGGGGATCGGGGAAGCCACCGATGTTCTGCTGATCGACGAATCCTTGTGCGTGCGCTGCGACAATTGCGAGAAGGCGTGCGCCGAGACGCATCACGGGGTCAGCCGGCTCAACCGCGAAGCCGGGCCGACCTATGCCAATCTGCACGTGCCGACCTCGTGCCGGCATTGCGAGCATCCGCATTGCATGAAGGATTGCCCGCCCGATGCGATCCACCGCGCCCCCAACGGCGAGGTGTTTATCGAGGACACCTGCATCGGCTGCGGCAATTGCGAGCGCAACTGCCCCTATGGCGTGATCCAGATGGCGGCGCTGCCGGGACGGAAGCCGGGTCTTCTCGGCTGGCTATTATGGGGTCTTGGCCCCGGTCCCGGCGAGGACCGCTCGCCTGCGGCGCTGGCCCGGCGCGAGGGCAGCAAGCACGCGGTCAAGTGCGACATGTGCAAGGGCATCGCGGGCGGTCCCGCCTGCGTGCGGGCGTGTCCGACCGGGGCCGCGATCCGCGTCGATCCCGAGCACTTTGTCAACGTCATGCGCGAGGCTGCGCAATGAGCGCCGCCGACCCTGCCGAGACAGCCGGCGCGCCGCGGCAGCGGCCGGGCCGGCACCAGTCGTTTCTCGCCTACCGCAATTTCCGTTTTCTGAAGATCGCCGCAGCCGCCGTGGTACTGGCGATCGTGCTCTACGTCGTCGATCAACCCTACGGCGCGCGTTATGGCGGCACCTGGGCCGGATATGCGCTGGGCATTGCCGGAGCGCTGTTGATCCTGTGGCTGATGTGGTTTGGCTATCGCAAGCGCTGCTATCGCAAGGACCAGGGCAATCTGGCCGCGTGGCTATCGGCGCATGTCTATCTCGGTCTTGCCCTCCTCGTCATCGCGACACTGCACACCGGGTTTCACTTTGGCTGGAACGTGCACACGCTCGCCTATGCGTTGATGTGCCTGGTCATCGCCAGCGGCGCCTTTGGCGTCTATTGCTATGCCCGCTATCCGCGGCTGATGACCGAGAACCGGCACGGTCTGATCCTGGCGCAGATGCTGGGCCGGATCGCCAGCCTCGACGACGAGTTGCGCAGGGCCGCGCTCGAAGTTGACGACGGGACGGCGGCGCTGGTCCAACGCTCGGTCGAGGGCACCGCGATCGGCGGCTCGCTGCGCCAGCAATTGTCGGGGCGCTATCCGAACTGCGCCACCGCCGCCGCGCTTTCCGGTCTCGATCGCATCACCCAGTCCGCTCCGCTCGCGGAAGGTTCGGGACTGCGCCAGGTCCGCGTGCTGCTCGACGAGAAGGGGCAGCTTCTGGCGCGCGCGCGGCGCGACATCAGCTACAAGGCGATGATGGATGTCTGGCTTTACATCCACGTGCCGCTGTCCTTCGCCCTGCTGGCGGCGCTCCTGGCGCATATAATCTCCGTCTTTTATCTGTGGTGAGCGCGATCGTGTCCGCGGACGGTTGCCCCGGCCATGCAGGCTGAGATCACCGTGCTGATCCGGCGCGGCGCCGCGATCATGCGGCACGCGCACCGGGTCGAGGGCGACGCGATCCGCTTTGGTCGCGGCACCGATAACGAGGTCTCCCTCCCCGACATCCGGGTGGGGTTATCGGCGGCGGCGCTGTACCAGCGCACCGACGGGCTGTTTATCGAGCAGATCGGCGACACGTCCTTGCGGATGAATGGCGCCGCCGTCCGCAGTGCACAGATCCGCCCCGGCGACGCGATCGCGATCGGGCCGTACCGGATCGCGATCGGCGCGCCACCGGAAGGCGTCGATGCGGCCGTCTCGGTCGAGTTGGCGCAGCCGATCGGCGACGCGCTTCAGCGCCTCACCGCGCACAGCCGCACCCGGCTCGAACAGACGCATGGGAGCAAGCGCCGGCTCTCCTGGGCGCTGTTTCTCGCGATCATCGCGCTGTGCCTGGCGCTGCCGATCGCGGTCTATGAGATCGGCAGGCCGGTCACCGCACCCACCGCTGTCGCGCCGCGGGGCGGCTTTGCCGGAGCTGTCCGGGCGTCATGGAACCCCGGCCAGCTCTCCAACCAGCACCGCTACTTTGCGCAACAGTGCGGCACCTGCCACGGGCGCGCCTTTACCGAGGTCAAGGACAGCGCCTGCCTCGTCTGTCACAGCGCCATCGGCAATCATGTTTCGGTGATGGCCGGTCTCGCTCTGGAGCGGGTGCGCACGCACCTGCAACAGACCCGCTGCGCCGATTGCCATGTCGAGCACCGCGGCCTCAACGGTCTGGTGATCCGCGAGGCCACGCTCTGCGTCGCCTGCCATCGCACCCTCGCCCGGACCGCGCCCGAGGCGGACCTCCGCGATGTCGACGGCTTCCCCGCGGGCCACCCGCAGTTCCGCGCCACCGTCGTCGCGGCCGGAACCGCCAATGGGCCGCGCTTTATCAAGGTCTCGCTCGGCGAGACGCCAACCCCGGCCGACCACCCTGGTCTCCACTTCTCGCATTACGACCACCTGCGGAGGAAAGGCTTTCCGGTGCTCGGCTACGAGCCGCTCCAGTGCCAGGACTGTCATGTTCCGGCGCCGGGCGGTCAGGATTTTCTGCCGATCACCTTCAAGGGCCAGTGCCAGCGCTGCCATGACAAGAACCTGATCGTCGACAAGCTGCTCCCCGGCAGGATTTTGCCGCACGGCGACGACAAGGGGGTAGCGAACCTGGTCGAAGGCTTTTACGCGGCGCTTGTCGTCGAGAAAGGGGTTCCCAAACCGGCCCCGGACAGTGTGCGCCTCATCCCCGGCACCGCGCCGCCTGCGCCGCTGCCGCGGGATGCGCGCCAATGGGTCGCAGCAAAGACGCGCGCCGCGCTCGCCGTCATCTACGATCCGAAACGCGGCTGCTTTGAGTGCCACCTGCCCGACACCGCCAAGGGGCCGTTCCGGGTGGCGCCGGTCACGCTGCTCACGCGCTTTCTGCCGGCCGCGCGCTTCAACCACAGAAAGCACGCGGCGGTCCCGTGCGAAGACTGCCACGCCGCGCAGTCCTCGCATTCGAGCGCCGATGTCCTGATCCCGCCGATCGGGCGATGCACCACCTGTCATGGCGCAGCAAACGCGTCGTTTGCGGCGCAATCGACCTGCATTTCCTGCCACATTTTCCACCGCCCGGAATTCGGGCCGATGCGCCCCCCTTCGCCCACTCTGCGGGCTGGCCCCTCCTCTCCTGCATCGCCGAAGGGAGTGCCCGAAGGCGCTGCCCGCAAGCGGGCGCGGAATGCTTTGCTCCCCAACCTCAGGCTCGCGGCTACAAAGGTGAAATGATGAGGACATGCGGGGTCGTGCCCGTTCTGATCGCCCTCGTTGCCGCCAGCCTCATCGCCAGCGCGCGGGCCGCGAACCTGACCGAGAGCGATGTCAACACGATCGTCCTGCAAGCGATCCACGAGGCCACCGCGCGCGGCGCGCCGGCCACGATCGCGGTCGTCGATCGCGTCGGCAACGTTCTCACGGTGGCGCAGATGCCGGGCGCCCCGACAATGGCCACCGTGACCACCGGGCGCGGCGTTACCGGCGGTCTCGAAGGCGCCTCGGTGCCGACCACCCTGGCGGCGATCGCCAAGGCGATGACCGGAGCCTATCTGTCCTCCGACGGCAACGCCTTCAGCACCCGCACCGCCAACCAGATCATCCAGGAGCATTTCAACCCCGGCATCCGGGATACCCCGAGCGGCCCGCTGTTTGGCGTCCAGTTCAGCCAGTTGCCATGCTCGGACTTCAACACCGCCGCCGCGACCACCCCCGGCACCGTCAATGCCGGACCGCATCGCTCGCCGCTCGGCTTCTCGGCCGATTCGGGCGGATTGCCGATCTACAAGAACGGCGATCTGGTCGGCGGCATCGGGGTGATGACCAAGAACACCTATTCCTATGACCCCGACATCTTCAACATCGAGATCGACAACGACGAGGTGATCGCGATTGCCGGGGTCACCGGCTATGAGCCGCCGCAGGCGATCGAGGCGGACAACATCGCGATCAATGGCGACACGTTGCGCTACACCGACGCCACCGCGGCCAACCTCGCCGCGCCGGTGGCAGCCGCGGGCAGCTTCACGCCGGTTCGGGTGCCCAATTTCTTTGCCGGCGCGGCGCCGGGGCATACCGCGATCGCCGGCCTCAGCTATGGCAGCCCCGACGGCGCCTCGGGCATCGCGCCGGACGGCGCCCTCGGACCAAGGCTCTACCCCGGCACGTCGCAAACCGCCGATGTCTTTACCGACGGCCGCGGCCACGTCCTTGATCAGCCGAGCGCCGGTCTCGCCCCCGCCGACGGCACGGCGATCACCGCCGCCGAGGCGCAGACGCTCCTGACCAGCGCGCTGAACGTCGCCTTCGCGGCGCGCGCGGCGATCCGCGAGCCGCTCGACAGCTTTGTCCAGGTCACGGTGACGGTCGTTGATCTCGACGGCAATGTGCTGGCCCAGGCCCGCACTCCCGACGCCCCGGTCTTTGGCGCCGACGTGTCGCGACAGAAGGCGCGCACGGCGGTGTTTTTCTCGCGTCCCGACGCGGCGGCGCGGATCAGCGCGATCACCGCTCAGGCAAGCACCGACACCGGGACCTTTGCCGATTACATCGCCCGCTCGCAGAGCCTTATCGAGCCGAACGCCTTTGCCGACGGAATCGCCTGGCCTGAGGTGGCGATTGGCGCGGTGGCGCGGCCGTTCTACCCCGACGGCATTGACGGCAACCCGCCGGGATCGCTGTCCCTGCCCTTCGCCACGCATTGGAGCATCTTTTCGACCGGCTTGCAGACCGACCTGATCAAATCCGCCGTGGTGCAAGCGGTGAAGGCCGTTCTCGACAACCGCAAGCTGGTGCCCCGCGGCAACTGCGCCGCCGCGAAGGGTAAATTGCCGATCGTCTCCGGGGGCAAGACGCAGCTCGCCAACGGTCTCCAGATCTTCTCCGGCAGCGTGCCGATCTATCGCGGCAATGAACTGGTCGGCGGTCTCGGCGTCTCCGGCGACGGCACCCAGCAGGACAGCATGGTCTCCTACCTCGGCCTGCAATACGGGCCGAGCACACTCAACAATGCGCCGGCCGCGATCCGCGTCGACACCTTGACGGTGGGCGGTGTCAGGCTGCGCTACACCAACTGCCCGGCCTCGCCGTTTCTCAATATCAACGTGCAAAATCCGTGCTGAACGCCCGGGCGTGGGGGAAACCGGCCGATGGCGATGATCCGAAGGAGAAGGCTGCGCCGCTGCGGATGGCTCCTGGCGGCGGCTTGGCTCGTCGCGCACCCCGCCGACGCCGCCCTGCCGCGCAGCGATCTCTCCCACTACCGCCGGACCGCACAGCAGCTCTATCAGGCGACGAGCGCCGATGCCCTGACCTTTCAGCGGGCGATCGCCGACACCCGGCTGCGCCAGCAGATTGAGCGCGTTTTCAAGCGCAAGCTGTCCGCCGCGGAATTGCGCGAGCTGGCGCGCCAGGCGCGGGCCGAGGCGGTCTATTGGGCGCGCTATCTCGAAGGGTTGACCGAGATCGAAAGCCGGCGCCCGATCCCGGGCAAACCGACGCCGGCGCCGGTGGCGGCGGCGCCGGTGGTCAATCCCGGCGCCGTCCTGCCGCCGCAACCGTTCAAGACCGGTGGTTACGTCCCGCTGCCCGACCGCTGGCGTCTTCTCGAAGGTCTCGGCCGCCCGCAGCACTGGTGGGACCCCTACAACACCAACACCCTGAAAGGCGACAAGCCGATCTTTGGCAATGACTGGTTTTTCGAGCTGGGAGCGGTCAGCGACACGCTCTTTGAACCCGGACGCGTGCCCTCGGCGGTCTCGCCGATCGTTTCGACCCGACCGGACGAGAACAATACCTTTGGCCGCTACGGCCAGACCTTTTTCAGCCAGACCGAGCTCTTGAGCCTGTCTCTGATCAAGGGCGACACCGCCTACCGGCCGCCCGATTTTGAATTGACCCTTGAGCCCGCCTTCAATTTCAACCATCTGGCGGTCGGCGAGCGCGGCATCGTCAACATCAACCCGCTCGAAGGCACGGTGCGCGACCGCGGCTTTGTCGGCCTGCAGGAAGGCTTTGTCGAATACCATCTGCGCAACGTTTCGGAATATTATGATTTCGACTCGGTGCGGGTCGGCATCCAGCCGTTTTCGACCGATTTCCGCGGCTTTCTCTATCAGGACAACGAGCCCGGCATCCGCTTTTTTGGCGATCGCGACGCCAACCGCTGGCAGTACAATCTCGCCTATTTCCGCCGCCTGGAAAAGGACACCAACAGCGGTCTCAACGATCTCGGAACCGGGTTCCGGCGCGACGACGTGTTTATCGCCAACCTCTATCGCGAAGATTTCCCGGTGCTCGGCTTCACCCCGCAGGTGATCTTCGCGCGCAACGACAACCACGAGGGCGGCGAATTCTTTTACGACAAGAACGGGTTTCTGGTGCGGCCAGCGCAGATCGGCGACGGCCGCGGCTACAACTATGATGTCAATTATCTCGGTTTCAACAGCGACGGGCATTTTGGCCGGCTCAATCTGACCACCTCATTCTATTGGGCGTTCGGAAATCTGACCCACAACCAGTTCGGCCCGCCCGACAACAAGGGCGCCAATATCAACGCCTTTTTCGCGGCGGCCGAACCGTCGATCGATTTCAATTACTTCCGCCTGCGCTTCTCGGGCCTTTATGCGAGCGGCGACGGCAATCCGCAGAACAGCCACGCCACCGGCTATGATGCGATCTTTGAGAACCCGCAATTCGCCGGAGGGGATACGAGCTACTGGATCAGCCAGGGTCTGCCGTTTATCGGCGGCGGCGTTGTCGGCATCAATACCGAGGATGGGGTGCTCGCCGATCTGCGCGCCTCCAAAGGCCAGGGCCAGTCGAATTTCATCAATCCCGGCATCGAGCTGGCCGGCATCGGCGGTGATCTCGACATCCTGCCCGAGCTGCGCCTATCAACAAACTTCGACTATCTGCGTTTTGCCAAAACCGCCTCGCTCGAATTTCTGCGCCACCAGCCGAACATCCCCAACAGTCTGGGCTACGACCTGTCGGCGGCGCTGACCTACCGGCCGCTCGACAACCAGAACATCATCTTCCGCCTGTCGGCAGCGGCCCTGCTGCCCGGCGCTGGATTGAAAGCGATCTACAATACGGAGGGAGGGGGGACCCTGTTTGGCAGCGGCAATTTTCTGTATACCCTGATGTTCAACATGATCCTGGCCTATTGACGCGATGCGCGAGCGGGCGATCGGGAGAGGACTGGCGCTCACTGTGCTCTTGGCGCTGACAGTGCTCGCGCGCCCGGCTTTGGCCGGCGGCGACATCGGCACCCCCGCCCCGCCCGCGCCGCGGCACGAGACGGCGGCCGCGGCACTCGCCAAAAGCGCCGGTTGCATGAGCTGTCACGGCGCCACCGATTCGCCGACCATGCACACCAGCGCCGGCGTCGTCCTCGGCTGCGCCGACTGCCACGGCGGCGATCCCGATGTCTTTCGCCCGAGGGATGCGTCCACCCTCACCCTTCCCTACGTCACCGCGATGGAAGCGGCGCATGTCCGCCCGCGCCATCCTGAGGCGTGGAACTATCCCTGGGTGGTCCCGGTGCCGCAGCGCACCTATACGCTCCTCAATCATGAATCGCCGGAATTCATCCGTTTTCTCAACCCGAGCGACTATCGGGTGGCGCGCGCGGCGTGCGGCGCCTGCCATCTCGGCATCATCGAGGCATCCGAGCGCAGTCTAATGGCGACGACCGCGATGTTCTGGGCGGCGGGCGCCTACAACAACGGCATCGTCCCCTACAAGCGCGCGGTCTTTGGCGAAGCCTATACCCGCACCGGAGAACCCGCCAAGCTTTTGGCCCCGGTGATCCCGACCCCGGCGATGGAACGCGCGCACGAGATGGTCGCCGAACTCTTGCCGCTGCCGGTCTGGGAAGTCATGCCGCCGGCCGACGTGTTCCGCGTCTTTGAGCGCGGCGGACGCAGCATCGACAGCCAGTTCCCCGATGTCGGCGATCCCGATGCCGACGGCGATCTCGAAACCCTCGAAGAACCCGGCCGGCCCGATCTGCGCCAGTCAAACCGCGGCCCCGGCACCGGTCTGCGGGTGTCGATCCCGATCCTCAATCTCGTCAAGACGCGGCTCAACGATCCGACGACGTGGTTTCTCGGCACCGACGACAATCCGGGCGATTATCGCAGCTCGGGCTGCGCCGGCTGCCATGTCGTCTATGCCAATGACCGCGGCGTGCAGGAGGGTGGCCCCTACGCGCAATACGGCAACAACGGCACCAGCATGACGGTCGATCCGGCCATTCCCAAGGGTGTCACCGGGCTGCCGCTGCGCCACGTGATGACCACGGCGATCCCCACCAGCCAGTGCATGATCTGCCACATGCACCAGCCGAACCTGTTTCTCAACAGCATGCTCGGCTACACGATGTGGGATTATGAGACCGCGGCGCCCTTCATGTGGCCAAAGCACCAGCGCCATCCGACCGACAAGGAGATGCACGCGGCGCTCGAACGCGACCCCGAGGGGGCGGTGGTGCGCGGCAAATGGGCCGATCCGCGCTTCAGCGCCGCAGTCAGCAAGCTGAACCCCAAGCTCACCGATACGCAGTTCGCCGACTATCACGGGCACGGCTGGAATTTCCGCGCGGTCTTCAAGCGCGACCGTCAGGGCAACCTGCTCGACGACGCCGGCAACGTCATCCCGCCAAACGATCCCGAGAAGTTCAAAAAGGCGGTCCATCTCGATTCGATCCATGTCGATTTTGGCATGCAGTGCGTCGATTGCCACTTTGCCAACGACAATCACGGCACCGGGCATATTTACGGCGAGGTGCAGGCGGCCATCGAGATCACCTGCGCCGATTGCCACGGCACGGTCAGCCGGTATCCCGATCTGCGCACCCACGGGCCGGCGGCGCCGCCCGGCGGCACCGATCTGTCGGTGCTGCGCAACGCCGACGGCCGCCTGCGCTTTGAGTGGCGCGACGGCAAGCTTTATCAGCGCTCGGCCGTCTATCCCGGTCTCGAATGGCGCATCAAGCTGGTCCGGGACACGGTCAACCCGAAGAGTCCCGACTACGATCCGATCGCCGCGCGCGCCAAGCTGATGGCAAAGGGCGCCGCGATGGACTGGGGCCCGGGCGTTCCCAAGGATAAGCTCGCCCATCCCGCCGGCAAGATGGGCTGCTATACCTGCCACCTGTCGTGGACGACGAGTTGCGCCGGATGCCACCTGCCGGTCGTGGCCAACCGGCACACCGCGCGCCATCACTACGAGGGCGGCACCACCCGCAACTACGCGACCTACAACCCCGAGGTCGCGCGCCAGGCGATGTTCCAGCTCGGCATCCACAGCACCGTCAAGGGTAACATCATCGCGCCGGTGGCCTCGCGCTCGGCCTTGGTGCTGTCCTCGACCAACATCAACCGCGAGCACATCTACGTCCAGCAGCCGCCGGTTTCAGCCGCCGGTTTTTCCAGTCAGGCGTTCTCGCCGCACTACCCGCACACCGAGCGCACGGTCGAGACCAAGACCTGCACCGACTGCCACATCTCCAAGGCCAATGACAACAACGCGATCATGGCGCAGCTCTTTCTGCTCGGCACCGACTACGTCAATTTTGTCGGTCTCAACGCCTGGGTCGGCGAAGCGGGGTCCATCGAGGCGGTCCGTGTCACCCACTGGGACGAGCCGCAGGCGGTCATCGGCAGCTATCTGGAAAAATACGCCTACCCCGACGATTACCGGAATTTTGTCGCGGGCGGCCGGGAGTTGCACCAAGCCTATAGGCATCGGGCGGACGAGGCGCAGTGCATCCAGTTGCGCGGCGAATACCTCTATGTCTCCGAAGGCACGGGCGGGATGCAGGTTTATGATGTCGCCAGCATCGCCAACAAGGATGTCTCGCAGCGCATCATCACCGCGCCGGCCTCGCCTCTGGGGCAGGACACGCACATCGCCTCGCGCGATGCCACCTGCGTCGTTCTGCCGACCAATCAGCCGATCAATCCGCTGCGCAATGCCGGCCTCAATGAGTCGCTCGATTTCTCGGCCGATTTCAATGCGGTCATGCGCGGCCCGAACGAAGAGCAGGTGATGCACCCGCTCTACAACTACGCCTACATCACCGATGCCGACGAGGGCCTCATCCTCACCAACGTCAACACCCTGACGGATCAGGAGCCGCGCAACAACTTTCTGACCCGGGCCCTGACCTGGAACCCGGGCGGCATCCTCAACGGTGCGCGCTATCTGTCGATCGCCGGCTCGCGCTTTTATGTCAGCGCCGATGCCGGCATTGTCGAACTCGACATGAACGATCCCTTGCACCCGCGCGTCGTCACGGTCATCCCGATCCGCGGCGCGCGCGCGACGATGCAGCAATTCCGTTATCTGTTTGTCGCTGATCAGGCGGGGCTCGATGTTGTCGATGTCACCGACCCCGATCATCCGCGCATCGTCACCGGGGCGCACCTGCCGCTCGCCGACGCACAGCGCATCTTTGTCGCGCGCACCTACGCCTATGTCGCTGACGGGCGCGACGGGCTGGCGATCGTCGATGTCGAGCGGCCCGAGCACCCGCGCCTCACCCGGATGTATACCGCGCACGGCCGGCTCGGCGATGTGCGCGATGTCGTGATCGGCGCGACCAACGCCTCGGATTTTGCCTATGTCGCTGACGGCGCCTATGGGCTGAAGGTGATCCAGCTGACCTCGCCGGTGACGCAGCCCAATTTTTACGGCTTCTCGCCGGCGCCAAAGCCGCACCTCATTGCCTGGTACAGGACGCGCTCGCCCGCGCTTGCCCTCTCGCGCGGTCTCGAACGCGACCGCGCGGTCGATGAGACCGGCAACCAGATCGCTATCTTTGACCGCATCGGCTCGCGCCCGTTCACCCTGCCGGAGATGGAAAAACTCTATAAAGGTCCGGACGGCCGGGTCTTTACCGTCACCGATAAGGTCGATATGACGCATTTTGTCCCGGCCCGCCGCTGACGGACCCGGCGCAGTTCCTTTCCTCTCGGTGACCGCGGCGTCGCTGTGGTAAATGCCGGCGGCAGCAGAATGCGCAGGAAAAGCAGACCATGCTGGTGGTGACCGGCGGCGGCGGGTTTATCGGCTCCGTACTGACGGCGCGGCTCAACGCGGCCGGATACGACCGCATCATCATTGTCGATCGCTTTGGCGAGAGCGAGAAATGGCGCAACATCGCCCGGCGCGACTTCTGCGAGATCGTCGCGACCGAGCGGCTCATGGAATGGCTGGAGCGGTTTGGCACCGAAGTCGAAGCGGTCTTTCACCTCGGCGCCATCTCCTCGACCTGGGTCATTGATGCCGATGCCGTGATCGCGACCAATATCAGCACGCCGATCGCGCTGTGGCGCTGGTGCGCGCGGACCCGGAAACGCCTCGTTTACGCCTCGTCTGCGGCGACCTACGGCGACGGGACCGCGGGCTTTGACGATTGCGGCGATCCGGCCGTGCTGAGACGGTTGCGGCCCCTCAACCTCTATGGCTGGTCAAAGCACGCTTTTGACCTCTTTGCCGCGCGCGAGGCCGCCGCCGGGCGGGCCCCGCCCTTCTGGGCCGGGATCAAGTTCTTCAACGTGTTCGGCCCCAACGAGTACCACAAGGGCGCGATGATGAGCCTCGTCGCCAAGAATTACCCGAAGATCGCCGCGGGCGAGGCGGTGCCCCTCTATAAATCCCATCGTCCCGACTTTGCCGATGGCGCGCAATGCCGCGATTTCGTCTATGTCAAGGACTGCGCCGAGGTGATGTTGTGGTTCCTGGGAAATGACCCGGACAGCGGCCTTTACAATCTTGGCAGCGGCAAGGCGAGAACGTTCCGCGAGCTGATCAGCGCGACGGCCGCCGCCTGCGGGCGCGCGCCCAACATCGACTACGTCGAGACGCCGCCCGAGATCCGCCCGAACTATCAGTATTTCACCGAGGCGCGGATGGCAAAACTGCGCGCGGCCGGCTACACGGCGCCGTTCACACCGCTCGAAGAGGCGGTTCGCGACTATGTGAGCGGATATCTCTCCCGGCCCGATCCCTACCTGTAAGCGATCCCCGGTACGGGCGGCACCGTGGCGATGCCTGTTGCGCCG
>JBOHMF010000028.1:0-17382 GCA_050730055.1 Allostellaceae bacterium | reverse complement strand
GAGTGAGCGTTTATGTCTGACCTGCACGAACGGCCGGCAAGCGTGCGGCGCTATGTGTTCTTTGACGAGCATCGGCCGTCGCGCGCATGGATGCCCACGCTCGAAATGATCAACGAGCGGTTTTCCCAGCAGCTTCGCTCGGTCTGGGCCCAGGAGCTGCAGCCCGGCGTGCTGGTCGCACCGCCCGCCGTCATCCAACTGGTCAAGCATAGCGAGATGATGGAGCGGCTGGGCATGCCGAGCCATCTCACCCTGGTTCATCTGAAAGCGTTGCGCGGCACGATGCTGGCCGCGGTCAACGCCGAATTTGTCGGCTGGATTGTCGAAAGCCGTTTTGGTGGCAGCGGGCGGTTTCCGATCGCAACGCACAACCGGGAGTTCACCCCGTTTGAGCAGAAATCGATGCGCCGCGTCATCGAGGTCATGCTCGACCCGCTCGCCCTTGCCTGGAAGCCGATCACCCCCCTGGCGCCGGAGATCCTGCGCCATGAGAGCAACCCGCAGCTTGCCGGGATCGCCAACGCGGCCGAGCCGGTCATCGTCAGCGCCTTTGATATCAAGCTCGGCGGCGCCGAAGGAAAGCTGACCCTGGCTCTCCCTTATGTCCTGCTCAAGCCGTTCCACGAGCGGTTGATGTCGGGCATTGTCGAAAAACCAGTCGATCAGGACCAGCGCTGGCATGAGGCGTTGCAGCTTGGCGTGGCGCAGGCGCCGATGACGCTCAGTGTCGATCTCGCCACCATCGAGATGACCGTTCGCGATCTCCTGAACCTGCGGCCCGGCAATGTTTTTGAGATCGAGCGCCCCGGCAGCGTGGCCATTACCGCAAACGGGATGCCGCTGTTTTCCGGCCGCTGGGGCCGCAACGGGCGAAAGATCGCGGTGCGGATCGAGGAGCGGGTGCCGCTCGCTGCCGATGTCCGCGCCGCCGCGGAAACGGGTCAGGAGAAGGGATGATGGCGACACGGGAAAAGGCGGGTGCGGGTGTCGGAGAGGAGGCGCCAGCCGTGGGGACGGCCGCAGAGGAATCGCCCTTCGCCAGCATCGTGCCGCCGCCGGATCGCGCGGGGGATGAAACCGAGCCGGCGGGCGCGACGACCGCAGAGCCGCCGGGACGGCTCGATCTCGTGCTTGAAGTCCCGGTGCGCCTGTCGGTCGAGCTGGGGCGGACCGAGATCCCGATCCGCGATGTGGTCAACCTGACGCGCGGCGCGATCGTCGATCTCGACCGCAGCCCCGGCGAGGCCCTGGATGTCCTGGTCAACGGCGTTCTGATCGGCCGCGGCGAGATTGTCGTGGTCAACGAGGAGCGGCTCGGCTTGCGCTTTGTCGAGGTTGTCAGCCAGGCGGAGCGGGTCAAGCGGTTGGGCTAGGAGGACCAGATGACCGGGCTGTCCCAGCTGGGCCAGGGCGCGCTGTTGACGATTCTTGCGGTCTCCGGACCGATCCTCGGGGCCATCCTGGTGATCGGCGTCCTCGTCAGCATCTTTCTGGCGATCACCCAGATCAATGAGCCGACCCTCAGCTTTATCCCGAAGTTTCTCGCCACCGGCGCCGTTCTCGTACTGCTTGGGCCGTGGTTGTTGCGTCAGCTTGAAACCTTTGCCATCGCCGTGCTCACGAGCCTGCCGCGGCTGTTGCAGTGACCGTCGAGACCCGCTCATACCCTGCCGGCCCGAACCCCGCGGGGAGCCGGCTGCTGCCCTCGCTGGCCGGACCCGCCGCGTTTGTCCTGATCCTGGCGATGGTGGTCCTGCCGCTGCCGCCGTTTGCGCTCGACATCCTGTTCACCTTCAACATCTGCTTTGCGCTGATGATCCTCCTGGCTGCGCTCTACACGGCGAGGCCGACGGATTTCTCAGCGTTTCCGGCGCTTCTGCTGCTGACCACCCTGTTGCGCCTGTCCCTCAACGTCGCCGCCGCGCGGGTCATTCTGCTCAATGGTTATCAGGGGTCGGGCGCCGCCGGCCGGGTCATCGAATCGTTTGGCGTCGTTTTGATCAGCGGCAGCTATGCCGTCGGCATCGCTGTCTTCGCGATCCTGATCATCATCAATTTTGTCGTCATCACCAAGGGCGCCGGACGCATTGCCGAGGTCGCCGCGCGCTTTGCCCTCGACGGGATGCCGGGCAAGCAGATGGCGATCGACGCCGATCTCAACGCCGGCCTGATCGCCCAGGAGGAGGCGACGCGCCGGCGCCAGGAGGTCTCGCGCGAGGCTGATTTCTTTGGCGCGATGGATGGCGCCAGCAAGTTTGTCCGCGGCGACGCGATCGCCGCCGTCCTGATCCTGTTTATCAACCTGATCGGCGGCTTTGCCATCGGCGTGTGGCAGCACGGTCTCAGCGTCGCCGAGGCCGGCCAGACCTACACGCTGTTGACGATCGGCGATGGGCTGGTCGCGCAGATCCCGGCTCTTGTGATCTCCTCGGCCGCCGGCCTTGTCGTCAGCCGGGTGTCGACCGGGCACGATCTCGGCACCCAGGTGATCGGGCAGCTTGTCGCTTTTCCCAAGGCGTGGGGTCTGGCGGCGGCGATTGTCGGGTTGTTCGGGATCATTCCCGGCATGCCGCATCTGCCGTTTCTGTTCTTTGCGCTGCTGCTGGGCGGGGGCGGCTGGTGGCTCATGCGCGAGCGCGAGCGGGAGGTGCGGCGCCAGGCCGCACCGCCGGCCCCGCCGGCGGAAACGCCGGAGGTCGATATCGGCGTTGTCGAGCTGGTGCAGCCTTTGGAGGTGCAGGTCGGGTATCGGCTCGTCGGTCTTGTCGGCAAGGAGCGCGACGGCGGCCTCCTGCGCCGGCTGCGCGCGGTGCGGCGGCAGGTGTCGCGCGAATTCGGGTTTCTCGTCCCGGTCGTGCATGTGCGCGACAACCCCGATCTGCGCTCGACCGCCTATCGCATCCTGGTCTATGGGGTCGAGCGGGCGGCGGGCGAAGTGTATCCCGACCGGCTGCTGGCGCTGCCAGCCGCCAAGACGACCGAGGAGATCCCAGGCATCGCCGCGCGCGACCCGGTATTTGGCCGGCCGGCGCAGTGGATCGTGCCGGCGATCGCCGAGCAGGTGCGCGCCGCCGGCTACACCGTTTTCGACCCCGCGGTGGTCATCGCAACACATTTTGAACGCATCGTCGAAGACCATGTCGCGCTTCTGTTCGGGCGCACCGAACTGGATGCCGTCCTGGGTTTTTTTGAAAAGCAGGTGCCAAGGCTCATCGAGGAGCTGGTTCCCAAGCTGCTGCCGATGGCCGCCGTGCATGGCGTGCTGTCGGGCCTCCTGGCCGAGCACGTGCCGATCCGGGATTTGCGCACCATTCTCTCGGCGCTGATCGAGAGCGCGTCCGCCACCCAGGACCCGCGGCTGCTGCTCGAACGGGTGCGTGTCCGCCTCGGCGGGTTCATTGTGCAAACCGTCTTTGGCGCCGTCGGCGAATTGCGGGTGATGGCGCTCGAAGGCGATCTGGAAAGACTGCTGCAGGACGTGCTGCGCCTGTCGAGCGCGAGCGGCACATTCGGGATCGAGCCGGGGTTGGCGGGGGAATTGCGGGAGGCGGCGGCGGGCGCGGCAGCGCGCCTTGAAGCGGCGACCGGCGTGGCCGGATTGGTGACGCGGCCGGAACTGCGCGAGCCGGTCGCCCGCCTCCTGCGCGGCGTGCGCCCGCGGGTGCGGGTCGTCTCCTATCACGAGATCTCGGCCGACAAGCAGATCAAGGTCGTCGAGCTGTTGGGCCGGCCGGGGGAACGTCGTGGCTAGAGCCGCGGACGCACCGTGCGAGCCGGCGCCGGGATACCGCCTCGCTGACGCGGACTGCGACGAGACCGAGACGATCCGGCGCCATGTGCCGGTGGTCAAGCGGCTCGCGGCCCATTTGAAGGGCCGTCTGCCCGAGGCCGTACAGCTTGACGATCTGATGCAGGCGGGGCTGATCGCGGTTCTGCGCCTCGCCCGCCAGGGCGGCACCGCACGGCTCGGCGAAGCGGCGCTGCGTCGGGCGATCCTCAACGCGATGATCGACGAGGCCCGGCGCGAGACGTGGGCGCCGGTGCGCACCGTGCGGCTCGCAAGGGCCGCGGCCCTGGCGATGCGGGCGCTGAAGCGGCGGACCGGACGCGACGCGGGCGATGTGGAGATCGCCGCGGAGATGGGCGTCTCGCTCGCCGAATATCATCGCGCCCTCATCGACATCGCCGGTCTGCGGCTGCTTCCGCTCACCGCGTTTGACGACGGCGGCGCAGGGCGGTTGCCGGCGGCCGACGATCAGGAAGCAAGTCTTTCCGGACAACAGATGATGGCGGCGTTGGCCGAGGCGATCGCGGCGTTGCCGGAACGGGAACGGTTGATGATCTCGCTGTACTACGAGCATGAGTTGAACATGGAGGAGGTCGGACAGGTCCTCGGGTTGAACAAATCGACGGTGTGCCGGACACACGGCCGGGCGCTCCTGATGCTGAGAAGCGCGCTCGGCGGGTGGGACGCGGACCGTGCCGGCCCGCCAGCGGCGGCGGGAGAGTAGAAGATGGACATCTTTTCCCTGATCGGGCTGTCGGGGGCCTTTGGCTGCGTCATCATGGCCGTGCTCCTGGACGGCGGCAGCATCGCCGCTCTGATGCAGCTTCCGGCCTTCATCATCGTCATCGGCGGGACCATTTGCGCGGTTCTGCTGCAGACCCCGTTCTCGATCTTCATGCTGGGCCTCAAGATGGCGCTTTGGGTGTTTTTTCCGCCCAAGGACGACCGCGAGCAGCTCCTTCAGGATGCCGTGGGCTGGCTGCGGCTGGTGCGCCGTCAGCTTGTCCTCGCTCTCGACCCGATCGCCGAGCAGCAGACCGACCCCTTTATCCGCCAGGGGTTGCGGCTGGTTGTCGATGGCATCGAGGTCGCGCAGATCCGCGTCCTCCTGGAAGCAGTCATCAGCAACCAGGAACACGAGGAGATGCTGGCCAGCGAGATGTATGATGCGATGGGCGGGTATGCCCCGACGATCGGGATTCTCGGGGCGGTGATCGGCCTCATTACCGTGATGTCGCATCTCGCGGACCCGTCAAAGCTGGGCAGCGGCATCGCCACCGCCTTTGTCGCCACCGTCTACGGCGTCGCCTCGGCCAACCTCCTTTTTCTGCCGATCGGCAACAAGCTCAAGGTTCTGGTCCGCCGGCGCATGCGGCGGCTCGAAATGGCGACCGAAGCGATGGTGGGGATCGCCATCATGGAGCCGCCGATGCAGTTCGAGATGCGGCTCAAGGGCTTTCTCGATCATGCCGCGGCACCGGCTGCGCCGGAAGGCGAGGACGGCGCCGCCCCGCCCTCCGGCGAAGGTGAAGCGCTCGCCGCCAACTGAACGCAGCAATATCCCGATTCGAGGCAATAATGCGCAAGCAGCCGGAAAAGAAGCATCAGAATCACGAACGCTGGATCATCTCTTATGCCGACTTCACGACGCTTCTGCTGGCGACCTTTGTCGTCATGTATGCGATTTCCAGCATAAATTCGTCAAAATTTCAGGAAATGGCCGAAGCGTTCTCGACGGCGTTCATGGGCAAGATCACCCGGATTCAGGCGACGGGATTGGCCGCCGCGCACAAGGCGCCGTTCGACTACATGCCGTCCCCGGTTCGCGCCCCTGTCATCACCCGCGACGCGCAGATCAGGAACCTGCCGCCCGCGCTGCGCCAGGAGGTTGCTCAGCGGGCGCAAAAGCTCAACGACGCCTATCAGAAGCTGGTCAAGCTGCTTGGCGGTCTGATCCACAAGGGCCAGGTGAGCGTGTCGCTGCAATCTCTCGGCGTCGTTATCGACATCAATGCGGTGGTGCTGTTTCACAGCGGCAAGGCCGATCTGACCCCGCCCGCTCTCGATCTGATCGAGAAGGTCGCGGGGATTCTCAAGGATCTGCACTACGCGATCCAGGTCAACGGGTTCACCGACAACGCGCTGATCCACAATGCGCAGTTCAGCTCCAACTGGGATCTGTCGGCAGCGCGCGCGATGGCCGTGGTCAAGCGTTTTGTCGCCACCGGGGTCGATCCGACGCGGCTGGTCGGGGCCGGATACGGAAAATACCATCCGATCGCCTCAAACAGCACGGTCGCGGGCATGGCGAAGAACCGGCGCGTTTCGATCGTCGTGGTCTCCCCGGTGGAGGGCAAGGATATCCTCAGAACGCCACTGCTCGGCGGTCCGCAGAATCGCGGCGGGACCGTTCCGGCTGCTGAAAGCAGACCATCCGCCGCGGCGTCGGCCGCCAGCCCACCGCCCGCTGGTGCGCCGCCTGCCAGCATGCTGGTGCATTGAGGCAGACAGGAGGGGCGATCGGCCATGGCTTCCGCGCCTGAGCATCGACGCAAAGGGGTCGCAGGCCGCCCGTTTCTGCTCGCCGCGGGGCTGGGCCTGTTCTGGTTTGCCGAGACTCCCCAGGGTGGGCTGCCGATCGATGCCCCGGCTCTCGGTCTCATGCTGGTCCCGATGAGCCGCCTGCTGCTCGATCTCGTCGGCGGCTGGGTCGCGGTGTCGGGTGTGCGCATCATCCTGGCGCTCGGGAGGCTGGGGATGATCCGGTGGTACACGCCCGGCGCCGAGGGGACGCGATGATCCGTCTGATCGATCTGGCCGGCTCAATGCTCGTGCCGTGGCCGATCCCCGATCTCAACGGAAAGACCCCGCATGGCGCGATTCCGCCGCTGCTGCCGACCGAGGAGACTGGGATTGCAGGCGGAACGCCAGGCGAGGCCGCGGTCCTGCCATCCATGGGTGCGGAGGACCGCACGGTGGACGATCCGCCGCTCGCCGATCTCGTCGCGGCGGAAGTCGCCAGGGGTCATGCCGCAGGTGTCGCGCGCGGCCTCGCCGAGGGGCGCGAAACGGGGTACGCGGAAGGCTTTGCCGACGGCACGCAGGCGGCGCAGGCGGCGCAGGCCGAGACGGCGCACCGCCTGGCCGCGCTCACCGCCGGCCTGTCGGCGCCGATCGCGGCCGTGGACCGGGCGGTCGAGGAGGCCGTGGTTGCGCTGGCGCTGGAAGTCGCCCGTCTTGTCATCGGCGGCGAGATCGCGCGCTCGCGCGATTCCCTCGTGCGGCTGATCCGCGCGGCGCTCGCCAAGGTGCCGATCGAGATGGGCGCCCTGGAGGTCGTGTTGAACCCGGCCGATCTCGATCTTGTCCGCGCGCTGGCGCCGGACATCGAAGAGGAAGGCACGGTGCTTGTCGGCGATGCGACGGTTGAGGCGGGCGGCGTTCTGGTTGTCGGCCATACCGAGCCCCGCGACGCGCGCTGGCACCCGCGCACGCGCGAGGGGCTCTCGCAGGTCGATCTGTCGCTGGCGGAACGCTGGCGCAACGTCATGCTGACCCTGTTTGACGGCGAGGCGGAATGATCCCGCCGGGCCGGCCAAACCCCATGCTCGACGCGGCTGCAGTGGCGCGTCTGACGCTGAGCCTGGAGCGCTATCGCGGCCGGCTTGGCGGGCGCGCCGACGCGGTGACGGTGAGCGGCAGCCTGGTGCGCACGATCGGGCTGGTGATGGAGGCGCGCGGCCTCCACGTCGCGATCGGCGAGCGCTGCTTTATCGAGGGCGAGGCGGGCCGTCTGCTGCCGGCCGAGGTGGTCGGCTTTGACGGCGGGCGGGTCCTGCTGATGGCCGAGGGGCAAAGCGACGGTCTGGCGCCGGGGGCGCGCGTCATCCCGGCGGGGCGGATGATGGAGATCGCCGTCGGGCCGCAGCTGCTGGGGCGGGTGATCGACAGCCGCGGCGCCCCGATCGACGGCAAGGGCCGGGTGTGGTGCGCCGAGCGGATGCCGCTCTTTGGCCGCTCGGTCAACCCGATGCGCCGGGCCCTGGTCGAGGCGCCGCTCGATGTCGGGGTGCGCCCGATCAACGCGCTCTTTGCGGTCGGCCGCGGCTCGCGGCTGGGGCTGTTTGCCGTCAGCGGGGTCGGCAAGAGCGTGCTCCTGGGGATGATGGCGCGCTACACCGCCGCCGAGATCGTGGTGATCGGTCTCATCGGCGAGCGCAGCCGCGAGGTCAAGGAATTTGTCGATCGCATTCTCGGCGCCGACGGGCTCGAAAAGGCCGTCGTCGTCGCCGCTCCCGCCGGCGACTCGGCGCTGGAGCGGGTGCACGGCGCCTATCGCGCCGTCGCCCTTGCCGAGTACTTTCGCGACCGCGGCCGGCATGTGCTGCTCCTGATGGATTCGCTGACCCGCTTTGCGATGGCGCAGCGCGAGATCGGTCTTGCCATTGGCGAGATCCCGGCGACCCGCGGCTACCCGCCCTCGGTCTTTGGACGCATCGCCGCGCTGTGCGAGCGGGCGGGCAATGGCGAGGAGGGCGGCGGCAGCATCACCGCCTTTTACACGGTGCTGGTCGAGGGCGACGATCTGAGCGACCCGATCGGGGATTCGACGCGGGCGATCCTCGACGGGCATCTCGTGCTGTCGCGCAAGCTTGCCGATGCCGGCCACTTCCCGGCCCTTGATGTCGGCGCCTCGATCAGCCGGGTGATGCCGGCCGTCGTCGCCGGCGAGCACCTGCGCGCCGCCCAGCGCTTCAAGCAGCTTTACGGCCGCCTGGAGGAGAACCGGGACATGATCGCGATCGGCGGGTATCGGCCCGGGCACGACGCCGAACTGGATCTCGCCGTCTCGCTGAAACCGGCGATCGAGGGTTTTCTGCGCCAGGACTGGACCCATGCCGTCGGTTTTGCCGATGGTCTCGCCGCATTGCGCACTCTCGTCGGCCAGTGAGGACCCATGGCGGGGATGGACAAGCTGATCGGGATTGCCGGACGCCGCAGCGAGGAAGCTCTCCTCGCCTGGCAGCGGCTCCGGGCGCAGTGCGACGAGGCGATGCGCAAGCTGTCGCTGCTCAAGGAGTACCGCGAGCGCTACCGCGAACTGATGGGTGCCGCTCTTCAGAACGGCATGCCGGCGGCGGCGATGCTGGCCTATCTCGACTTCATCCGGCAGATCGAGGAGGTGGTGTTGCGGCAGGAGAACGATATCGGCGGTCTTGAGGCCACCTGCACCGAGCGCTGGCAGGAACTGGTCACGGCGCGCCGCGAAAAACGGATGTATGAGATCCTGGGTGAGCGCGCCGCCGCCCAGGAGATGCAGACCGTGCTGCGCCGCAGGGAAGCCGAGGTTGACGAACTGCTGCAGCGTGCCGCTCAATTTGACGAAAATCGGGATTTTGGAAGATGAGCGACACCGGCCAGACCGCGGCCAAGGGATCGGCAAACGCGGGAGCGCCGCGCAAGGGCGGCCGCTCCCTGCTGATGCTGGGGGCGATCGCGCTGCTGCTCGTCATCATCGCGGGCGGCGGTGCCTATTTCTACCTCGGGCGCGCGCGCGCCGATCACAGCCAGCTCGCCAAAGCAGAGGCGCCGCTGCCGTTCTATCTCAAGGTCAAGCCGTTTGTCGTCAGCCTGAACAACGGCAGCGGCATCCCGCATTTTGTCCAGTTGGGCGTCACCTTGAGCCTGTCCGGGCCGGCACTCGGCCATCTGATCGAAGCGGTGTTGCCCGAGGTCGAGGACGCCATGCGCCAGACCCTTCTCGCCTTCAAGGTGGAGGACATCACCACCCCCGCGGGGGTCGACAAGCTGCGCAAGGCGATGATCGCCAACGTCAACCATGTCCTGCTGCTGCAGCCCGGCGCGGCGCGGATCAAGGAAGCGAACGCAGGCCGGGCCGAGGCCGTGCGCAACATCTATTTCACGACGCTGACCATCGAATGAGCAGCCACGGGCACAGAGCGGGAGCGCGGCGTGGGTCTTGAGACGAGCGGTCTCGCTTCGCTGTCGCTGACCAGCGCGGCGGTCGTCCTCATGCTGTGGGGCGCGCTGTGGGTCTTGCGCCGGCTGCGCGGGAGCGCGCCAGCGGCCCGCGATTGCACCGTCCTGCGCTCGCTGGCTTTGGGGCCGCGCGAACGGCTGATCGTCGTCCGCGTCGGCGCGCGGCACCTCGTGCTGGGGGTGGGGTCGGCGGCGGTGTCGCTGTTGTGCGAGCTGGAAGAACCGCTGCCCGCCGCCGACGGCGAGAGCTTTACCGAGGTGATGCGAAAGGCGATAAAGCCATGGCGCCGCGCGTAATCGCAGCATCAGGGATCGCGGCGCTGCTGGTCTGCCTGCTGCTGCCGGTCGCTGCGCATGCGGCCGGTATCGGCGCACTCGACCTGCACCCGGACGGTCATGGCGGCCAGACCTACACGGTGCCGGTGCAACTGCTGCTGCTGATGGCGGGGCTGGTGTTTCTGCCGGCGATCCTCTTAACGATGACCGCCTTCACCCGCATCATCATCGTGCTGTCGCTGTTGCGGCAGGCGCTGGGACTGACCCAAACCCCGCCCAACCAGGTGCTGATCGGGCTGGCTCTGTTTCTGACCCTGTTTGTCATGGGACCGGTGTTTTCAAAGATCGGCGCCACTTCGCTGCAACCGCTTTTGAGCAACGACATCACCGTGATGCAGGCGGTCGAGCGGGCCGAGGCGCCGTTGCAGAAATTCATGCTCAAGCAGACGCGGCGCGAGGATCTCGGCCTCTTTCTCAAGCTGGCCGGCGGCAAGACCTATGCGAGCGCCGAGGATGTCCCGTTCCGGGTGCTGGTGCCGGCCTTTGTGACCTCCGAACTGAAGACCGGGTTCCAGATCGGCTTTATGATCTTTCTGCCGTTTGTCGTGATCGACATCGTCGTGGCCGCGGTGATGATGTCGCTCGGCATGATGCTGTTGTCGCCAATCAGCATTTCCTTGCCGTTGAAACTCGCGCTCTTTGTCCTCGTCAACGGCTGGACACTGGTGATCGGCTCTCTGGCTGCGGGGTTTGTGCGATGAGCGTCGGCGAGATCGCGGCGGCGGTGCGTGCCATGCTGATGATGACGGTGCTGCTGATGAGTCCCTTTCTGCTTGCGGCGACCGTCAGCAGCCTGATTGTCGGCATCCTCCAGGCAGGCACGCGGATGAACGATCTGACCCTGAGCTTTGTGCCGCGCTTTGCCGCCATCCTGCTGGTGGTTTATCTCACGCTCGGATGGGCTGGTGCGCAGATGGTCGCCTATATCGAGCGCGCCGCCGCCCTGGCCGGCGCACTCGGCCGCTGAGGGGTGCTCAGCGTCAGCAGTGCCGAGATCAGCCGTTGGCTCGGCGAGTTCATCTGGCCGTTTTTGCGCATCCTTGCCCTGTTCTCGGTGGCGCCGGGGTTTGGCTCGGCGGCCATACCGGTGCGGGCGAAGGTGGCGATCGCCTTTGTCATCGCCCTGGTCATCGCACCGACGATCGGCAGCGCCGCCCCGCTGACGCTGTCCTGGACCGCGCTGATGCTCGCCGTCCAGCAGGTCCTGGTCGGTCTGGTGATCGGGTCGGCAATGCAGGTAATGCTCGCCGCGATGGCCTTTGCCGGCGATTTTCTCGGGGTCCAGATGGGGTTCGGCTTTGCCAACCTGTTCGATGTGCAGAACCGCTTTGAGGTTCCGGTTCTGTCCGATCTCTTCAGCCTTGTCGGGCTGGTCCTGTTTCTGACCTTGAACGGCCACCTGATCCTGCTCGGAGTGCTCGTCAAGAGCTTTGCCATCGTGCCGGTCGCGCCCAATAGCGGGATCGCCGCGGCAGGATGGCATGTGTTGGCGCGCGCCGGAGCGCTCTTGTTTCAGATGGGGGTATGGCTGGCCTTGCCGGTGCTCGCCGTCCTCTTGGCCGTGCAACTCGGGCTGGCGATCATCTCGCGGGTGGCGCCGCAGATCAACGTCATTTCGGTCGGGTTCGCCCTGTTCATGTGGATCGGGATCGGCGCCCTCATCACGCTGGTGCCGTTCTTTGCGCCGGCGGTCGCGCACATGATCGCAGCCGGGGCGAACCTCGCCAGCGCGGCTCTCAGGGGGGGCTGACATGGCCGACGAACGCGACGACGGCGCCGACCGGACCGAGCAACCGACCCCGCGGCGTCTCGAAAAGGCGCGCGAGGCGGGCGAGGTGGTGCGCGCTCATGGCGGCGCGGCGGCCGCGGTCATGATCGCCGGCGCCGTCGCGCTCAGCGCCTTTGGCGCGCACTTTGCCGACCGGCTCGAACTGACACTGCGGCTCGGCCTCGTCGCCGATCCGCACGGTCTGGGCACGCCGGAGCGGTTTCTCGCTGCCGCCGGCCGGATCATCGGGCCGGGTCTGGGGGTCACGGCGTCCTTTCTGGTCTTTTTGGCGGTGGTCGGGTTTCTGGCCGACATCCTGGTCGGCGGCTGGGTGGTGTCCGCCCGGCCGCTTGTCCCCGATCCGTCGCGCATCAATCCCCTGCTCGGGTTGAAGCTGCTGTTCTCGCGCACCGGCGGTGTCGAGGTCGTAAAGTCATTGGTCAAGCTTGTTGTCGTTACCGCCATCGCCGTTGTCCTGCTGCGCGACTGGGCCGACGGATTTGTCCAGTTGGCCGCCGCGGCCTGGCCGCAGGCGCTGGGGCAGGCGGTCCTGCTGCTGAGCCGGCTGTTTATCATTCTCGCCGCTGTGCTTCTTGTCCTGGCGGCGCTCGAAGTGCCCTACCAGCTGTGGGATCATCGCGACCGGCTCAAGATGACGCGGCAGGAGGTCAAGGACGAGTTGCGCGAACTCGACGGCAGCCCGCAGACCAAGCGCCGCATCCGGGCACTCAGGCGAAGGCTGGCGCGGATGCGGATGATGGTCGAGGCGGCCAAGGCCGATGTCGTCGTCACCAACCCCGATCATTATGCGGCGGCGTTGTCCTACAGCGCCGGCGCGATGCGGGCGCCGCGCCTGGTGGCCAAGGGGACCGGTCTCATCGCCCTGCGCATCCGCGAGGTTGCCCGCGAGCACGAGGTGGCGATCGTCGAGGCGGCGCCGCTGGCGCGCGCGATCTGCCGCTGGGTCGAACTCGGCGACGAGATCCCCGCCGGTCTTTATCCTCCGGTCGCCGAGGTGCTGGCTTATGTCCACCGCCTGCGGATCGCGCGGGCGAGCGGCAGACCGTCGCCGCCGCCGCAACGGCAGCGGTTTGAGCCGCCCCCGGAATTCGCCGCCTAGGCAATCGGGTCGCTGTGCCTGAGCGCCGGCTCCGCGCGCTCGCACGCCTCCCCCAATCCGGTATTGTGAAGCAGGATCAGAAACTCCTCTCCGCCATAGCGGCAGACCAGGTCGCCCTTGCGAACCTTGGCGCGCAAGGTCTCGGCGGTACGCTTCAGCACGAGATCGCCGGCATCGTGGCCAAAACTGTCGTTGAACTTTTTGAAATGATCGATGTCGCCCATGATCAGGCTGACCGGGAGGCCGTTGCGGGCGGCGCGCGCCAGGTCGAGTTCGAGGGTTTCCTCAAAGTAGCGGCGGTTGAACAGCCCGGTGAGAGGATCGCGGATCGACTGGTCGCGCAGTTTCTCGCGCAATCTCTGATTGCCCAGGGCAAGGGCGATGTTCTTGGCAAAAACGTCAAAGTCGCTCTGCGCCCTGTAGGTGCGCTTCCGGCTGGCCGGATCATTCCCCCGTCAGGGGTCTCTTCTGGAGGACAACGGCATCCTGGTTGTCGGCCCAGGCGCCCTCCGCGAGGTGAACGAGGCGCACTTCCGGATCGCTCTCGACCAGCCGCGCCACCCAGTGCGGGGCGGACAGGCTGGTGCCGTAGGAGGAAGGCCCGTCCATCGGCATCGTCGGGCCGGAGGGCCGATAGCCAAAGCCCGTCTCGACATAGCCGCGCACGCCTTCACGCCATTCCGCGCTTTGAAAATCGGCACTGCGCTTGTGAAAGGTGCGGCGTCCGTGCGTGGTGAAGATCAGGAGTCCGCGGGGCGCGAGCGCATCGATAAACCACCGCAGCGCCCGCTGATACTGGTTCGCACCAAAATGGGTGAGCAGCGACCCGACGAAGATGAGATCGAAGCGATCGGCCTCGGGAATGCCGAAATCCGCCCCGGGATCAACCGAGGTTGCCCCAAACGTCGCGGTCACGAAACGCTCCTTCCGCTTGTCGAGATCGCCGACAAAGAGTCTGGCGTCCGGCAGAAAGGCTTTCAGGTGGCGGGTGACGCGGCCGCCTCCGCAGGGCAGGTCGAGGACCGAGGAAAAGCGCTCCTTGAGCGTGCACGCCATAGCCAGCGCGATCAGCTCGATGGCTGATCGGCCGGCGAACATGTAGTGCTCCATCTTGCTGCGCGGCTTTGTGAGCGAGCCTGGCGGCACATACGGTTCGGCGAACATGTCGTCATGTTCGGATATCTCGCTACAGATTTCCGTCGCCAGATAGGCGGAGTATCGCTGCTGCAACGAAGAAAGGGTGGAGGGAAGATCTGGATTCAATAAAGCCAGTGCTGCCGCAGGGATGGGGAGATTGGGTACCATTTTCGATTACCTTTTTGCCTAGGATTTCTCTTTAGGTACAGTATTAATTGTATGCTGAGGTTGCCAGGTGCGGCATTAATCTGCCTGTGTTGTCTCTGTATCGCATACACGTCTTTTTTATTCTATCACCCTGCCGGCAATCACAGTGACACCTTCAGAAGCCAACTGCAATTTCTTATCGTGCTCGCCGAGCCGCGATCGTCCCAAAACCCGTGCCAGGAAGGGATATATTGGCGTAGTTTGCCCGCGCGACGAGATAAATGGTCGTCGTAGCGTTGAGCGAAAAGCGTGTGGTACTGAGATTGAAGACTGCTCGCATCGCCCCAGATTTGGTGGAGGAGTCCAAACAGGTCCCCAGAACACCTTGGGAGTAATCGACTATATTTTCGCTAATATCGCTAATAGTACCAGCCAGATTGATGAGATTACCATCATTGCCTGATCCCTGATCTACAGTAATTTTTCCCCATACATCCCAATCTCCAGGGCTCAACGAAATTGAGGTGATATTAATGGCGACTCCATTGGTTAACGAAACCCCGCCTGTTTCTGCGACGGTCGAACTGACGTATTCGCCAATATTGCCTACACTGGCCGCATCATCGGTCGCAGTACCGACGATCTGGCCGGGACCCGTCCATGATGGGGCTGCACTGGCCCCACCGGTTTGTAACAACGCGCCGGCCGTGCTTGGTGATAGTACTACCCACTCCGAGGCTCCACGATAGAAGATGTTTCCCTCCGCACTACCGAACACCGCATCGAGCAAGCTGCTAAGAGTTTCCCAACTCGGGTCGGCGCTGACCCCATTGGTTTGAAGCACTTGGTTTACTGTAGCTGTCATTGCATCACCAAATTTTCCAAGAATGGTAGTAGAACTACTATTACTCTTCTCGTCATAGCGCAAGTAATTTCATATAAGATTCTTGTAAACTTCTGCTAACAAAATTGGCACTTCATAAGGTTTGTTTTATGGGGCGGCGCTCAGGCGGCGCCGAGAGGGTGCGGCGCGGGCGGGTTGCGCTCGCTGCCGTCGGGCCGGTAGGAGCGGTGCGGCTCGGCGCGGCGCAAGGTATCAAGCGCCTGCGTCATGTGGCGCAGCATGGCGGCGCAGATCACGCCGTTGTCCCGGTTGTAGCGGGCAAGCCAGGCGAGCGCCCCGGCGCTCGGGGCGACGGCCCCGGGGGCGGCGGCTTCCCGCTCGATCCGGTCGGCCAGCGCCAGCTTCTTCTGCGCCAGCGCCGCGATCCGCTCGGGGCTGCCGGAAAGAAACGCCTCGCGCTCCTGTTCCAGCAGTGCACGCAACTGCGCGAGCAGGATGGCGAGAGGATTGGCCGATGCCTCCATGGGAACCTCCAGGTTTCAGAATTTCACCGTGACAGTGCCATCCCCGGCGACGGTCGCCTCGACGATCTTGCCGCTCTCGGGGTTTCTGACCGCGATGCTGTCGCCGATGCGGCCATCGGCGAGCGCCACCGCCGTATCGCGGACAACCATTGTCCCGTCGGTCAGACTCAGCAGCACCCGCTCGCCGCGATGCACGACCAGCGGCGCCTTCAGAAAGGATTTGAGGATCGGCGCGCCGGCGAGAAGCCCGACCTCCAGGGTCCGGCCTTCGGCCTCGGTCCGATCGGTCAGGAGTCCGCCCGGGCTGGCGAACATATCGACCCGGCCGCGGGTCAGATCGGCAGCGGTGAGCGCCGTATTGGGGGCGAGATTGGTCGCCGCAACCACCGCCCAGGTCCAGGCGTGCAGGCGAATCGGCACATAGATCGTCCACTCCGGCGCCGGGCACGCCACCTTGGCCGTCATCGCCGGTACGCCCGTTTGCGGCAGCGCGACGGCAAGCGCGGGGCAGGCGGGAAGCCGCAGCCGCGGGTCGATCGCGCCGATCTCGGCGGTGGCGCCCTTGAGCCCGGCAAGGCGAGAGCCCAGCGCCGTCTGGATTGCCATCTGGATCGCCGCCGGGGTTTCCAGTTCGGCCGCAGCCATCAGCGGCGCAGCACCGAAAACCGCCAGGAGCGCGGCGAGAGCGGCCCCGATGCAGAGCGATCTCAAGGACATGTGCGCTTTCCCCTTGCGGTTTCCGCGGACGCGTGTAATTATGCCGAAAAATGGAAATTCAGCAAGTAGGAAACAACGTGTCCAGCGGGTGCAGGGCAAGGGGAAGCGGGTGAGCGTCACGATCGATCCGGCGCTGGGTTTTCTGCGCGGGGCATTGGCCCTGCGCGGTTACCGCCAGCAGATCCTGTCGGCCGACATCGCCAATGCCAGCACGCCGGGGTTCAAGGCGGTCGATCTCGATTTTCAGCAAGCCCTCACCCAGGCGACTTCCGCTGCTCCGCCCCTGTGGCTGGTGGATGACCCGCGCGACCTGGGCGTGGGCGCGCCGGACGGAGCGCCGCAGGCGGCCGCGGCGGCGGTGAAATATCAGACCAACATTCCGGTGACGCTCGACGGCAACAGTGTCGATCTGAGCGCGGAAAAGGTCTGGGCGGCGGAAAACGCCGTCCAGTACGAGGCGGCAGCGAGCTTTGCCTCCCAGATCATCAAAATGGTGACGATCGCGATCAACGGCTCCGGCGGGTCCGGCGTCTCATCGGCGGGCGGGGAATAAGAATGTCGCTCTTTACCGCACTGTCCATTGCCGGCTCCGGAATGTCGGCAGAAACCCAGCGTCTGTCGGCAGTGGCGAGCAATCTCGCCAATGCCAGCAGCACGGTCGATTCCGCGGGCCAGCCGTACCGCGCGCGCGAGGTGGTCTTTCAGGCGGTCTCGCCGAGCGGCGAGGACGCCGGACCGGCCGCGGTCGGGATGGCCGGGGTGCGGGTGGCCGGGATTGTGGAGAGCGCCGCGCCGCTGCGCACCGTCTATGACCCGGGCAGCAGGTTTGCCAATGCCCAGGGCTATGTGCAGATGCCCAACGTCGATCCGGTCGCGGAGATGGTCAACATGATCTCGGCGCAGCAGGACTATCAGGCCGATCTCGACGCCTTCAATGCCGCCAAGACTTTGGCGCTGCACACCCTGGCGATCTAGCGGCGCGGTCGGGCGCGAGGACTGAGA
>JBOHMF010000027.1:0-17670 GCA_050730055.1 Allostellaceae bacterium | reverse complement strand
GCGTTTGAGCGGATGATGACCAACAATGTGCTGAGCAATCTGTGGCTCGCGAACCGGGTCGCGCCGGAGATGAAGGAGCGGCGCGATGGGGTCATCCTTTTCATCATCTCGATCGCCGCGCTGCACGGCTCCTCGCAACTCGGCATGTACGGGGTGACAAAGGCCGCCGACGCGGCACTGGCGCGCAATCTGGCGCTCGAATGGGGGCCGCACAACATCCGCGTCAACTGCATCGCTCCTGGTCTGATCCGCACCGAGTTCTCGCGTGCGTTGTGGGAGAACGACGAGCGCCGCGCCCGCCGCGAGGCCGAAACGCCGCTCCGCCGGCTCGGCCGGGCCGAGGAGATTGGCGGCGTCGCCCTGATGCTGGCCGCGCCCGCCGGCGCCTATGTGACCGGTCAGGTCATCGTCGTTGACGGCGGCGTCACGATCGCTTGAGAGCGGAGATCACCGATGTCGCTGAGCCGCGATCTCGCCGGTTTTGTCGCCGATCTGAGCTATGGTGATCTTCCACCCGAGGTTGTCGATCGGGCCAAGGGCGTCACCCTCGAAGCTCTGGCCTCGGCGCTTGTCGCCCACGACATGCCGGCGAGCCGGCAGGCGCTTGCGGTGATGGCGGAGGAGGAACAGGGCGGCGGCGGGATCGCGACCGTGCTCGGCTGCGGCCGCAAGCTGACCAAGGCCGGGGCCGCCTTTGTCGATGCCGAAATGATCTTTGCCGGCGGCAAGTGGGACACCTTCCGCATGCTGACCCACCCCGGCACCGCGATCCTGCCGGCGGCGCTGGTCGCGGCCGAGGTCGCGGGGTCGTCCGGCCGGGAGTTTCTGACTGCGATCGCCGCCGGCTACGAGGTCATGGAGCGCCTCGCCGGCGAGTTCATCCCGACGGTCATGGCGCGCGGCTTTCACGCCGGGCCGGTGTTTGGCATCTTTGGCGCCGCCGTCGCCGCGGCCAGGCTCGGCGGCCTCGATGCGAATCAGATCCACGCCGCCCTCGCCCAGTGCGTCAACCTCGCCGCCGGCAATCTCGAAGGGGCGCGCAGCGGTGGGCGTTCGCTGCGCGAGGGCGGGGCGGTGCGCAACGCCTTTCTCGCCGTCGCCCTGGCAAAGCATGGGGTTCCGGGCGGCGAGACGACGCTCGAAGGCGAGGCCGGCTTTTACCACGCCTATGCCGGCAACAATCTCGGGTTGCTGCGCTACAGCTTCACCGGCGCGGGCCGCGCCGATCTCGCCCGGATCACTGCCGGTCTTGGGCGCGAGTGGCTGTTTCTGGAAACGCTCTACCGCATCTATTCGACCGCCGGCTACAACATCGCTCCCATCGAGGTGACGGCGAAATTGTGCGAGGAGCACGGCATCGCGCCCCGGGACATCGAGCGCATCGAGGCGGTGGTCAACTGGCTGGAGACCGAATATCCCAGTCCGGCCTTTCCCACCCCCGGCGCCGACGGTCAGCCGCGGGTCGGCAGCACCCAATACTTCACCGCCTGGGGTGCCGTCCGGCGCGGCTATCCGCTGCTGCGCGGCGCCGGACCCGGCCTCGGCGAGAGCGATCCGCCCGAAGTGCTCGACCTGATGTCGCGCGTCAGCCTGATCCCTTCGCACAACCGCACCCTCTTTGGCCCGCGCATCACCGTGTTCACAAAGGACGGCCGCAGCTTTACCCGGGAGGGGACCGGGCGCGAGTTCATCTGGGACTTTGAGGAAGAGGCGCGGCGCATCCGCCCGGTCGCGCCGGGTCTGGCGATTTCGCCAGCGCGGTTCGAGGAGTTGATCGACACCTGCCGGCATCTCGACGGGATCGAACGCGCCGCCGAACGGCTCGTCGCGCTGACCCTTCCGGCCTGACTTGCCGGCCTCGGCCGGTCCGCGCGAACCGGATCAGCCGCTTTCGGCCGCGATGTCGCGGCGGCAGAACCCGTCGGGCCACTCGATTCGATCGATCGCGACATAGGCGCGGCGGCGCGCCTCGGCGCGGTCGGCGCCGGTCGCGGTAACGGCGAGAACACGCCCGCCATCGGCGACGAGCCGTCCGCCATCGCGCTTTGTCCCGGCATGAAAGACCTTCACCTTGGGATCGCCGATCCGGTCGAGACCGCGGATCTCGCCACCGCGGACGGGTTCGCCGGGATAACCCTTGGCGGCCACGACGACGCAGACCGCGGCGTCCGCGTGCCAGCGCAGGTCAAAATCCTTCAGCACCCCGTCATGCGCGGCGACGAGCGCCGGCAGCGGATCGCTCATCAGCCGCATCATCAGGACCTGCGCCTCGGGGTCGCCAAAGCGCACGTTGAATTCGAGCAGTTGCGGGCCGTTTTCGGTCAGCATCAGCCCGGCGTAGAGCACGCCCTTGAACGGCCGCCCGGCGTCCTTCATCGCCTTTACGGCTGGCCGGATGATGCGTTCCAGGATCTCGCCTTCCTGCGCCGGATCGAGGTTTGGCGCCGGGGACACGGCGCCCATCCCGCCGGTATTCGGCCCGGTATCGCCGTCGCCGACCCGCTTGTGATCCTGCGCCGTCGCCAGCGGCAGCGCATATTCGCCATCGACGAGGGCGTGAAAGCTCGCCTCGGTACCGGCGAGATAGTCCTCGACGACGATCTCGGCACCAGCGGCGCCAAAGCGGCACCCGCCGAGTGCGGCCTCGACCGCCTCGTAAGCCGCCGCGCGGTCGGCGGCGACGGTGACGCCCTTGCCGCCGGCCAGCCCGTCGGCCTTGACCACGATCGGCGCGCCGCGTGCGGCGATAAAGGCCTTGGCCGCGGCGATATCGCGGAAACGGCCATAGGCCGCGGTCGGGATGCCGGCGCGGGCGCACAGATCCTTGGCAAAGCCTTTTGAGGATTCGAGCGCCGCCGCCGCCGCGGTGGGTCCAAAGGCGGCGACGCCGGCGGCTTCGAGCGCATCGACAAGACCCGCAGCGAGCGGCACCTCGGGGCCGATGACGACAAAGCCGATTTCCGTCTTTTTGCAGAAACCGACAATCCCCCGGATATCGTCGGGGCGAATTGCGACGCATTCGGCGTCCTCCGCGATCCCGGCATTGCCCGGAGCGCAGAAGAGCTGATCAACGAGGGGCGAGGCCGCGATCGCCCATGCGAGGGCGTGCTCGCGCCCGCCCGACCCTACCACCAGCACCCGCATCGCCCTCTCTCCCGTCCTCGTCTATGATCCGGCCATGAACGATCTGACATTGCCGCAACACCCGAACCTGCCGGAATACAGCGTCTCCGAACTGTCGGCCGCGCTCAAGCGCTCGATCGAGGAGAATTTTGGCCATGTCCGGGTCAAGGGCGAGGTGTCCGGGTGGAAGCGCCACGGCTCGGGGCACTGCTATTTCGCGCTGAAGGATGCGGAAGCGGTGCTCGACGCGGTGTGCTGGCGCGGCACCGCGCTGCGCCTCGCGATCCAGCCCGAGGACGGGATGGAGGTGGTGTGCATCGGGCGCCTTTCGACCTATCCCGGCCGCTCAAAATACCAGCTTGTCGTCGAGGCGATCGAACTGGCCGGGATCGGCGCCTTGTTGAAGCTTCTCGAAGAGCGCCGCCACCGGCTCGCCGCCGAGGGACTGTTCGCCCTGGAGCGCAAAAAGGACATCCCGTTTCTGCCCGCGGTGATCGGGGTCGTCACCTCGCCCTCGGGAGCGGTCATCCGCGACATTCTGCACCGCCTCTCCGACCGCTTTCCGCGCCGCGTCCTCTTGTGGCCGGTCGCGGTGCAGGGCGAGGGTGCGGCGGCGCAGATCGCCGCAGCGATCGAGGGGTTCAACCGGATCGCTCCCGGCGACCTCTCGGACAGCGGGGTGCCGCGGCCGGACCTGATCATCGTCGCGCGCGGCGGCGGCAGTCTTGAAGACCTGATGCCGTTCAACGAGGAAATCGTCGTGCGCGCCGCCGCCGCCTCGGCGATCCCGCTGATCTCGGCGGTCGGGCACGAGACCGATACGACGCTGATCGACCATGCCGCCGACCGCCGCGCGCCGACCCCGACCGCCGCCGCCGAACTGGCGGTGCCGGTGCGGCTCGATCTGATCGCCACGACCGAAAGCCTCAAGGGGCGGCTGTCGGCCGGTCTTGCCCGATTGCTGTCCGAACGGCGGCTGCATCTCTCCGGTCTGGCGCGCGGTCTGCCCGATCCGCAGGATCTGATCGGCACGGCGGCGCAGCGCCTTGACGACCGCACCGAGCGGCTGCATGTGGCTCTACGGCACCACCTCGCCCTTCATCGGGAGCGGCTCGTCCATATTGCGGCGCGGCTGCGCCCGAGCGCCGCCTCGGCCGAGATCGGCCGGGCCCGCGCTCTTGCGGCGGAGGCGGGACGGCGGCTTGATCAGGCGATCCTGAGGGGGATCGAAAATCGCCGCGGCGCGCTCGACAATTTCGCCGGTCGCCTGCAAAGCCATTCCGAGCGGCATGAGAGCCTTCTGGCGCGCGGCTATGTCGTCGTGCGCGACGAGGCTCAGCATATCCTCACCGCGGCGGCGGCGGTCTCGCCCGGCGCTGCGCTCGCGCTCGAATTTCACGACGGCCGGATCGGCGTCACCGCCGAGGGGGCGCCGCGCCTGCCTGTGCGCAAGCGGGCGGCGCGCCGGCAGCCGGCCGATTCGCCAGCGCAGGGCAGTCTGTTCGGGTCAGCGGGTTCCTGATGACACAGCGAGACGGTGCAAAGAAAGGGCTGCACGCGCTGTGCGCGAAAAACGTTTCTCACGGACTCGCCCTCTCACGGATGAAATAGCGATCGGCCTGTCTGCGCGGCTGGCGATTGCGGCGAGGGGAAGACATCAATGGATTTTGTGCGGCCGGTCTGCGCCCGTGCGATTGTTGCGGCGGTCTTGCTGCTGGCGGCCGGGTTTGGCCCTCCCGCCGCGGCGCAAAATGCCGCCCCCGCGACCCCCGCGCTGCTGGCCGGCAACACCTTGAGTGCGGTCATCTATGTGCGACGGCCGCCGTCCGAACCCGGCCCGAGCGAACTCGCCCGCTTCATGGTCCAGGCCTATCTGCGGGCGAGCGGCGGCGCGCTGGTGCGCGTGTGGGATACGGTGCGGGATGCCTATACGCGCCCCAGCGAGCGCCAATGGAGTGTGACCGGCAGCCGGTTCTGCCTCGGTCTGTCGGCGCCCGCGCCGTCCCGGATCTGCGCCGATCTGCACGTCTGGGGACCGCGCATCGCCGGCCTCGGCGTCAAGCCTTATGTCATGCTTGACGGTGATCTCAAACCGGGGAACGCGATCGCCCTCCGCTGACGCAACGGTTGAGTTTTGGCGCGCCGTCCTATAATTTTCCGGGCGATGCGGGGGGTAAGGATGAATTCGCCGCTCTACGGTCTCGCCCGGGCCGTCGCGGTGCTGGCCCTGGTTCTGGCACCGGCGGTGGTGCGTGCGCAGGCCCCGCCCCAGAGCGCCATTCGGGGTGCCATCCATCTTGGCGTCGCTTCCTGCGCCGGCAGCAACTGCCACGGCGCGACCCAGCGCAGCAGAGGGTCCTACGTCGAGCAGAACGAATATCTGATCTGGTCGAAAAACGACAAGCACCACCTGGCCTATACCGTTCTGCTCGGAGCGCGCTCGCAGCGCATCGCCCACAACCTCGGTCTCAAGAATGCCGCGACGGCGCCGTTGTGCCTCAACTGCCACGCCGACAACGTGCCGCCCGACCAGCGGGGGCCGCAATTCCAGTTGTCCGACGGGGTCGGTTGCGAATCCTGCCACGGCGGCGCCTCGACTTGGCTTGGCGTCCACATCTCGGGCGCGACCCATCAGCAGAACCTGGCCGCCGGTCTCTATCCGACCGAGAACCCGCTGGCGCGCGCCAAAAAGTGTCTGAACTGCCACTTTGGCGATCCCGCCGACCCGCAGCGTTTTGTCACCCATCGCATCATGGGGGCGGGTCATCCGCGCATGGGCTTTGAGCTCGACACCTATACCTATGCCGAGCCGGCGCACTTTGTCGTCAACAAGAGCTATGTCGCGCGCAAGGGACCGGTCGACGACGCCCGGATATGGGCGGTCGGGCAGGCCTACAGCCTCGAGCTTCATGCCCGCGCGCTGAATACGCCGGCGCTCGCGCAAAAGGGGCTGTTTCCCGAACTGGTTCTGTTCGATTGCGAATCCTGTCATCACGCCTTTGACTGGCACAGAAGCGAGCCGCCCGCCGTCACCGGATTGCCGACCGGCTGGCCGCGGCTTTACGACGCCAACGCGGTGATGCTGCGGCTGATCGCGGCGCGGGTTGCGCCGGCGATGGCTCCCGCACTGGGGCGGGACACGCGCGCCCTGCTCCGCGCCACGACCGTGAGTTGGCCCGCCGTCGTGGGGCAGGCGAAAGCGGTCGGGCAGGTGACGGGCGGGCTGCTGCCGGTGCTGACGGGCCATCATTTTACGCCGGAGGAGGCAAAGGCGATCGCCAAATCGGTCATCGCCCTGTCGCTCAGTCCGCAAGGATCGGAGTTTGCCACGGCGGAGCAGGCGGCGATGGCGCTCGCCTCGCTGGAAAGCGCACTGAAGCGGTCGGGCTCTCTCAACCCCCAGCAGCAGGCGGCGATGAGCCGGGCGCTCGCCAGCCTCTACGCCGCCTTTCCCTCTACCGACGCCTATCATCATGCGGCGTTTGTCAAGGCCCTGCGGGAATTGCAGGAGGCGGTGCCGCGCTGAGCGCGGCCCGGCGTGCCGGGCCGCAGCGTCGCACGCCGTGACGGGTTATGTTAGGGGCTCCTAGCCCGCGGCGAGGACATGGCGCTCGATCGCCGCGGCCCAGCCGTCCTCCTCGTTTGACCCGGTGACGGCGTCGGCGGCGCTCTTGACCTCCTGGCTGGCGTTGCCCATCGCGATCGAGAACCCTGCCTTGGCGAACATTTCGAGGTCGTTCTCCATGTCGCCGAGAACGGCGATCTCCTCGCGCGGCACCCCGAGACGGGCGGAGAGGACCTCGACGATGCGCCCCTTGTTGATGCCCGGCGCGATCACGTCGCAGTAATAGGGCTGCGAGCGCATCACATTGGCGCGCCCGGCAAGCGCCTCGCGCATGACGTGCTCGACCCGCGCCACCCGGTCGTGATCATTGCTCGCCCCGACGATCTTGCCGACCGCGCGGAAATGCTCCTCGGCAAAGGCGGGAACCACGGTCGGCTGGGTCTGGATCGTGTGGACCTCGTGATCGACATGATCGCCATGGCGATTGGTGACGACCCACTCGTTGCCGACAAACACCCAGCAGTCGATGCCGTGCGTATGAAAGACCTCGACCGCCTGTTTTGCCGTCTCGGGCGCGATCACTTTCTGCTCGACGACGGTATAGTCGGGTTCGACGATCGAACCGGCGTTGTAGCCGCCAAAGGGCAGCCGGATCTGCAACGGGTCGAGCATCATGCGCAGCCCGAAGGGCGGCCGGCTGCTGCAAATCGAGAAGCCGATGCCGCGCTCGTGGAGGCGCCGCACCGCGGCGATCGTGGGCGGCAGCAGCACCTTTTCCTTGGTGACGAGCGTGCCGTCGACATCCGAGATGACGAGGGAGATTTTTCTCATTCGGAGTTCCTTGCAGGGGTCAAGACCTCGACCCCGGCGGCCGAGGCGACGATGACGGCCGAACTGCGCCCGATAAACAGTCCGCTCTCGATGGCGCCGACCGTCATCGCAATGTCATGCTCGATCCGGCCGGGATCGGCGAGCGAGCGGAACCGGCAGTCGAGGATGAAATTGCCGCCATCGGTGACATAGGGCCGCTCGGCGTCGGTCCGGCGCAGTTCGGGAACGCAGCCGAGCCGACGGAGCGCGTTTGCGGTCGCCTGCCAGCCGAACTGCGCGACCTCAACCGGGACCGGCGTGTGCGCGCCGAGCCGGGCGACGATCTTTTCGCCATCGACGACGATAATGAGGCGCGCGCTCGCCGCGGCGACGATCTTTTCGCGCAGGAGCGCGCCGCCCAGCCCCTTGATCAGGTTCAAGGTGCCGCGCTCGACCTCGTCGGCGCCGTCGATCGTCAGATCGATCCTTTTGTGCTCGGCAAAGCCGGCGATCGGGACGCCGAGCCGACGCGCCTGCGCCGCGGTGCGCTCCGAGGTCGGGATGCCGGTGATGCGAAGCCCCCTGGCCACCCGTTCGGCGAGCCGCTCGATGACGTGGGCTGCGGTCGAGCCGGTGCCGAGGCCAACGATCATGCCGTCCTCGACCTCCTCGACGGCGCGGCAGGCCGCCCGCGTTTTCAGATGGTCGCGGTCCTCGCTCATGTCTCGGAGCGTGCCTTTTCATCGACAAACCAGGTGAGATCGCCCTGCGGTTCGAGGCGCCCGGCCGGCAGGCTCCGATCGCCCCTCAGCACCCGCGCGAGCGCTTCGCGCTTGTCGGCGCCGGCGACAAGAAAGGCGGTGTGGCGGCTGCTTTCGAGGGCGGGATAGGTAAGGGTGATGCGCGCCTCCGGGCGGCCGTGCATGACCGCGGCGACCCAGCGCGCGCGCTCGTCGAGAACGCTCGTTCCCGGGATCAGCGAGGCGGTATGGCCGTCCGCGCCAAGGCCGAGCAATTGGATATCAAACAGCGGCCGCGTCGGGTCGAGGCGATCGGCCCCGTAATAGGCTTTGAGGTCCTCCTCATAGGCATGGGCCGCCGCGGCGGGATCGCCCGTCGTCGGGATGCCGTGGACATTCTGCGGCGGCGCCGGGACATGGGCGAGGAGCGCCGCGCGCGCCATGCCGTAATTGCTGTCCGGGTGATCCCACGGGACAAAACGCTCGTCGCCCCAGAACCAGTGGAGGCGCGGCCACGGCAGGCGGTCGCGCAGCGGCGGCTCGGCCAGCATCCGATAGAGACGGCGCGGCGTCGATCCGCCCGACAGCGCGATGGCAAAGCGGCCCTCGCTCGCGCCTGTCAGATCGGCAATCCACTCGGCGGCGCGGCGGGCGACGGCTTCGAGATCGGCGCCGACCTCGATACGGGCGGAGTTTTCCGGCATAGAGGGCTCCTAATCTCGCGGCGGCCGCGACTGGCGGATCGCAGCGATCGCCTTCGCGTAATCGGGGGCGTGAAAGACCGCCGAACCGGCGACGATGGCGCCCGCCCCGGCCTCGCGGACCTGCCAGACGTTATCGCCGGACAACCCGCCATCGACCTCGATGACGGGATCAAGGCCGCGTTCCGCGCACATCCGGCTCAGATCGCGGATCTTGGGCAGCATCTCGGGGAGAAAGCGCTGTCCGCCAAAGCCGGGGTTGACGGTCATGATCAGCACCACGCCGCACAGCGGCAGCACATACTCGATCGCCGACAGCGGGGTCGCCGGGTTCAAGACGACGCCGGCGACTTTTCCGAGATCGCGGATCTGCGACAGCGTGCGGTGGAGATGGATCGTCGCGCCCGGCTCGCAGTGCACGAGCAGATGGTCGGCGCCGGCGGCGGCGAAATCATCGAGAGTGCGTTCCGGCTCGACGATCATCAGATGCACGTCGAGCGGCTTTTTTGTCACCCGGCGCAGCGCCGCGACGACGGGCGGTCCGATCGTCAGGTTGGGAACAAAGCGCCCGTCCATGACATCGACGTGAATCCAGTCGGCGCCGGCCGCCTCGACCGCCCGCACTTCCTCGCCGAGGCGGGCGAAATCGGCCGACAGGATCGAGGGGCTGACGATCAACGGGCGTGCCATGCAATCAACCTCGGGATCAACCGTTTGTGATCGGCCGCCACTGCCGACCGCTGCGCCACAACAGGGCCTCGGCCGCGTCCGGACCGGCGCTGCCGGCGGCGTAGAATTCGAGCGGCACACTCTTGTCGTCGCGCCAGCGGTCGAGGATCGGCTGCACCACCGCCCAGCCGGCCTCGACGCTGTCGGCCCGCTGAAACAGCATCGCGTCGCCGATCATGCAATCGTAGAGCAAGGTCTCATAGCCGGTGGCGGGCGCGATCTTGAAATAATCGCTATAGCGGAAATTCATCTGCACCCCGCCGAGCGCGATTTCCGGTCCCGGGATCTTGGCGCCAAACCGCAAGGAGATGCCCTCGTCGGGCTGGATCTGCAAGACCATGACATTGGGCGTGAGGGTATCGACCGGGGTGTCGCGGAACAGCGCAAACGGCGCGCGCTTGAAATGGATCGCGATCTCGGTCGTGCGCCGGGCGAGCGCCTTGCCGGTGCGCAGGTAGAAGGGCACCCCGGCCCAGCGCCAGTTGTCGATGCCGAGCTGCAAGGCGACATAGGTTTCGGTCATGCTGTCGGCGGCAACCCCGTCCTCCGCGCGATAGGCTTTAGCCGCCGCGCCGCGCACGGTGCCGGCGCCGTATTGCCCGCGCACGACATTGCGTCCCACATCGTCATGGTCGAGCGGACGCACCGCTTCGATCACCTTGGTCTTCTCGGTGCGCACCGCATCGGCGGCAAACGAGTTGGGCGGCTCCATCGCGGTCAGCGCCAGCAACTGGAAAACGTGGTTTGGCACCATGTCGCGCAAGGCGCCGGTCGCCTCGTAGAAATTGGCGCGGTGCTCGACCCCGACCGTCTCGGCCGCGGTGATCTGGACATGATCGATATGGTCGCGGCTCCACAACGGCTCAAAGATGCCGTTGGCAAAGCGCAGGACCATGATGTTCTGCACCGTCTCCTTGCCGAGAAAGTGGTCCATGCGAAAGATCTGAGGTTCCCGCAAGACCTTGAGAATGCGGGTGTTCAGTTCGCGCGCCGAGGCGAGATCGCTGCCGAACGGCTTTTCGATGACGACGCGGCGGCACTGGCCGCCCTCCTCGCGAACAAGGCCGGCGGCGCCGAGCTGCTCGACGATCGTGCCAAACAGGCGGGCGCCGACAGCGAGATAGAAGATGACGTTGCCGCCGGTCTGGTTTTCGGCATCGGTCTTTTTGACGATCTCGGCGAGCCGGCGGTAGGTGTCGGCCTCGGTCAGATCGCCGGCAAAGTGGGTGATGCGCTGGGCGATGGAATCCCAGGCCGCGGCGTCGAACGGCTCGCTCGTGCCACCCGAGGCGGTGTCCGAGACAAAGCTCTTGATCCCCTTAGCCAGAGTGCTGCGATAGGATGCGAGGGATTTTGGCGTGCGATCGACCGCGATCAGCGCAAACTTCTGCGGCAGCAGCCTGGCCTTTGCCAGATTGTAGAGGGCCGGCATCAGCAGGCGCTGGGTCAGATCGCCGCCGGCGCCAAAGATCACCAGAGTGCAGGGCGGCGCTTCCCGCCCGCCCCCGCCCTTGCCCGTGTTCTCCGGGTGAGCCGCTGCCGCCATCTCTCAGCCCTTTCGCGTTCCGCGTTCCTGGTGGCCGCCGAATTCGTAGCGCATGGCCGAAAGCACCTTGTCGGCAAACTCCGCCTCGCCGCGCGAGCTGAAGCGTTCATAGAGAGCGGCGGTCAGGACATGCGCCGGCACCCCCTCATCGATGGCCGCCTTCGCAGTCCAGCGGCCCTCGCCCGAATCCGAGACGCGGCCGGCGAAGCCTGCCAGCGCCGGATCTTTGATCAGGGCATCAGCCGTCAGGTCCAACAGCCACGAGGCGATCACGCTGCCGCGCCGCCACAGCTCCGTGATGTCGGCCAGGTTGAGGTCATACTGGTAGTGTTCGGGATCGCGCAGCGGCGTGGTCTCGGCATCGACCGCATGCGACTGTTGCCCGACATTGGCGGCGCGCAGAATGCCCAGGCCCTCGGCATAGGCCGCCATGATGCCGTATTCGATCCCGTTGTGCACCATCTTGACAAAGTGGCCGGCGCCGTTCGGCCCGCAATGGAGATAACCCTGTTCGGCGGTGCCGCCGGCCTCTTTGCGCCCCGGGGTGCGCGGTATGTCGCCGCGGTCGGGGGCGAGCGTCGCAAAGATCGGATCGAGACGCTCGACCGCCGCCTTGTCGCCGCCGATCATCAGGCAATAGCCGCGCTCCAGCCCCCAGACGCCGCCGCTGGTCCCGACATCGACGTAATGGATCCGCCGCGGCGCCAGCTCCTTGGCGCGCCGGATGTCGTCGATGTAATAGGAGTTGCCGCCGTCGATCAGAATGTCGTCGGGTTCGAGCGCCGGCAGAATGTCGGCAATGGTCTTATCGACGGCCGCCGCCGGCACCATCAGCCACACGGCCCGCGGCTTTTCCAGCTTCTTGACGAGATCGACCAGAGAGCTGGCACCGACGGCGCGCTCCGCGGTCAATTCGCTCACCGCTTTTGGTGACATGTCGAAAACGATGCAGTCGTGGCCGTTCTTGAGGAGCCGCCGCACCATGTTGGCGCCCATCCGGCCGAGGCCGATCATTCCGAGTTGCATCTGCCCGATCCTCCACTTGCTCGTTGTCGCCCTGCCTATTGCAATGCCGCTTCAACGGCCCGGCGCAGAGCCGCGAGACCCTCGCCGAGCGGCCCCGTAAGATGCACCCTGAGCGCGCGCCGGCCGCGCTCGGCCAGCACCTCAAAATCACCGCGCGCCTGCGCCGCCTTGACCACGCCAAAGCTGTAGGACTGGCCGGGAACCGGCAGATCCTCGGGGTCGTCGCAGGTGATCTGCAAAAACACCCCGCTGTTGGGTCCGCCCTTGTAGGCCTGCCCGGTCGAGTGCAGAAAGCGCGGCCCAAAGCCGAGACAGGTCGCCGCCCGGGTGCGGTCGCGAATGATCCGGCGGATCTGCTGCAAGGCCGCCGTATGGGCAGGATTGCGCTCGATATAGGCGAGGAGCGCGACATAGTCGCCGGCGCCGACGCGCGCGAGATGCGCCTTCACCGCCGCGTTGAGGCTCGTCGCCTGCGGCTTCAACACCGCCGCGTTGCGCGGATCGGCAAAGAGCTTGACCCCATCCCCTTCATAGAAGGGTTCTTCCTGCGGCAGCTTGCCGGTCTTTTCATAAGCCGTCGTCAGATCGCGGGTCTTGACCTTGCTCGCTTCGACATCGGGCTGGTCAAACGGGTTGATGCCGATCAGCGAACCGGCCACGGCCGTGGCCATCTCCCAGCGGAAGAATTCCTGGCCGAGCTGCATCGCCTCGGCGACAACGATCCGCACCACCGGCTGGCCGGCCGCTTCGAGCGCGGCAACCGCGCGCTCCTGTTCACCATCCTCTTCCGCGGCAAAGCGCAGATACGCGAACAGGCGGTCATTGCCATAGACCGCGGGCGCGCCCAGCGGCTCGGCATCGACCGGCACGATGCCCTTGCCGATCTTGCCGGTCGATTCGGCAAGAAGCTGTTCGAGCCAGGCGCCAAAATCGGCAAGCCGCGGCGAGGCGATGATCGTCACCTTGTCGCGCCCCTGGCGCTGGCACACCCCCATGATCGCGCCGAGGATGACGCCCGGATTTTCCGCCGGCGGCACGGAGCGCGCGCAGGAGCGCACCATCTCGGCGGTGCTGTCGAGAAAGGCGCACGGATCGGCGCCGATCCCGGCCGCCGGCACCATGCCAAAATCCGACAGCACCGAATAGCGCCCGCCGATGCTGGGCAGCCCGTGAAAAATGTGCCGGAACCCCTCTGTCCGCGCCGCTTTTTCCAGCGAGGAGTTGGGATCGGTGATGGCGACAAAGCGCCTTGGCGTCTCGCTCTCGCCGACCGCGGCCTTGGCAACCTCCCAGAAATACTGCTTGAAGATGTTGGGTTCGAGCGTGCCGCCCGACTTGCTTGACACCAGAAAGAGCGTGCGGCGCGGGTCGATCGCCGCGGCGATCCGGCGGATCTGCGCCGGATCGGTCGAATCGAGCACGGTCAGCTTGGGAAAGCCCGGCTTTGCGCCAAAGGTCTCGCCGAGCACCTCGGGGCCGAGGCTCGATCCACCCATGCCGAGCAGCAGGATGTCGCGAAAGCCCGCGGATTTCACATCCTCGGCAAAATCCTGGAGCGCCGCGACACCCTTCAACTGGGCATCAACAATGCTGAGCCAACCGAGCCATTTCGCCTCGTCCGCCTCGGTCCACAGCGAGGCGTCGCTAGCCCACAGCCGGCGCACCTTACCCTCGCGCCGCCAGTCTTCCAGCGCGGCCTTGACTGCCTGATCGATCTCGGCGGGCAATTTGGTGCTCATCGCGTTGAGCTTGCTGCCGAGTACGGCACGGCGCTTTTTTTGCACCGCGGCGTAAAGCTGATCGGCGGCATCGGCAAAGAGCCGCACCCCGTCCTCGACCAGCTTGGCCGTCACCGCCTCGATCGAGATGCCCGCCGCCGGCAGAGCCGCCATCACCGCGCGCGCGCCGGGGATGTCCTCTTCGAGGCTCGCCCGCAGCTTGCCGTGGTCGCGAAAGGCGTCCATCGTCGCCGGCGGGATCGTGTTGACGGTGTCCGCGCCGATCAGCTCCTCGACATAGAGCACATCGCTATAGGCCTTGTTCTTGGTGCCGGTGCTGGCCCACAGAAGGCGCTGCGTCTGCGCCCCCTGCTGCGCGAGGCGCTGCCAGCGCTCGCCGGAAAAAATCTGCCTGGAGAGCCGATAGGCGAGCCTGGCGTTGGCGATCGCGACCTTGCCCTTCACGGCTTCGAGGCGCCGCTTCTCGGCCGGATCGGCGCTCGCCGCGATCTTTTTGTCGAGCGCCTCATCGACCAGCGTGTCGATGCGGCTGACAAAAAAGCTCGCCACGCTCGCCACCCTGTGCGGGTCGCCGCCTTTTTTGACCAGGGTTTCGAGACCGGCGAGATAGGCCTCGGCGACCTCGGCATAGACCTCCTGCGCAAACAGAAGGGTGATGTTGATGTTGATGCCCTCGCCAATGAGGGTCTGGATCGCCGGCAACCCGGCCCGCGTGGCGGGAACCTTGACCATCAGATTGTTGCGCCCGACCTCGCGCCACAGCCGGCGCGCCTCCTCGATCGTGCCGTGCGTGTCCATCGCCAGATAGGGCGAGACCTCGAGGCTGATAAATCCGTCGTGCCCCTGGGTCTGGTGATAGACCGGGCGCAGCGTGTCGGCGCCCTCCTGGATGTCGCGGATCGCCAGTTCCTCAAACAGCGCGCCGGGATCGAGGTCGCCGTTCTGCTGGGACGCGGCGATCAGATCGTCGTAATCGTCGCCGTGGCCGATCGCCTTCTCAAAGATCGACGGGTTTGAAGTGACGCCGCGCAACCCGTCCTCGGCGATGAGACGCGCCAGACCGCCGCTCTTCAGCAGTTCACGGCTGACAAAATCGAGCCAGACCGACTGGCCGTATTCACTGAGGGTGCGCAACGGATTTGCCATGACCCTACTCCTTGCGCGCGAGCTGCTCGCGGGCAGCCGCGTAGAGATGTTCGGGGGTGAAGCCGAATTTCTTCAGAAGTTCCTTGAGCGGCGCCGAGGCACCAAAGGTCTTCATGCCGAGGATCGTGCCCCGCAGACCGGTATAGCGCTCCCACCCCAGGCTTGACGCCTGCTCGACGGCGATGCGTCGGGTGACTTCGGGCGGCAGCACCGCGGCGCGATAATCGGCGCCCTGCTGCTCGAAGAGTTCCCAGGACGGCATGCTGACGACCCGCGCCTTGACGCCTTCCGCGGCGAGCCGCTCATAGACCTCGACGCAGAGCGCCACTTCGCTCCCGGTTGCCATCAGGATGATCTCGGGCGCGCCTTTGCCCGCGTCGGCGAGCACATAGGCGCCGCGCTTCAAGCCGCTCGCCGGGGCGTAGCGCGCGCGGTCGAGGGTCGGCAGGTTCTGCCGGCTGAGGATCAGGCAGGCCGGCTCGTGCTTCAACGAGAGCACGACCCGCCACGCCTCGGCGACCTCGTTGGCGTCGGCGGGGCGCAGCACGAGGAGGCCGGGAATGGCCCTGAGCGCGACGATCTGCTCGACCGGCTGGTGGGTCGGCCCGTCCTCGCCGACCCCGATCGAATCATGGGTGAAGACAGTGACGACCGGCAGTTCCATGATCGCGCCGAGGCGGATCGGCGGCTTCATGTAGTCGGAAAAGATCAGAAAGCCGGAACCGTAGGGGCGCAGCTTTGACAGCGCGAGGCCATTGCAGATCGCCCCCATCGCGTGCTCGCGGATGCCAAAATGAAAGTTGCGGCCGAGACGGTTTTCGGCGGAGAAATCGCCGGCTTCGGCAAAGGTCAGCCGGGTCTTGGTCGAGGGCGCGAGATCGGCCGCTCCACCGAGGAGCCATGGCAGGCGCGGCGCGATCGCGTTCAGCACATGGCCCGAGGAGTCACGGCTGGCAATCCCTTTGGGATCGGCCGGGAAGCTCGGGATGTCGCGGTCCCACCCTTCCGGCAAGTCACGCCGCTGCATCCGCTCGCACGCGTCGGCGAGTTCCGGATGAGCCTCCCGGTAGCGCGCGAAGAGCGCCAGCCAGTCTTCGCGCAGCTTGCCGCCGCGGGCGCCGATGCCGTCGGTGAAATGCTGATAAGCGCCGTCCGGCACGAGAAACCTGGCGTCTTCCGGCCAGCCGTAGCGGCGCTTCGCTAACCGGACCTCCTCCTCGCCCAGCGGCTCGCCGTGTGCGCCCGAGGTGTCCTCCTTGTGCGGCGCGCCATAACCGATATGGCTCTCGACGATGATGAGGCTCGGCCGGTCGGCGACCCGGCGCGCGCGCTCCAGCGCCTCGGCGACGCGCGCGCGGTCATTGGCGTCGCCGACGCGCTGGACGTGCCAGCCGTAGGCCAGAAAGCGCGCCGCGACATCCTCGCTGAAGGCGAGCGCGGTGTTGCCCTCGATCGTGATGTGATTGCTGTCATAGATCCAGCACAGGTTGGAAAGGCGCAGATGGCCGGCGAGCGAGGCGGCTTCGCTCGCTACCCCCTCCATCATGCAGCCGTCGCCGCACAGCGCATAAATCCGGTAGTCGAACAGCGGAAAATCCGGACGGTTGAAATACTTCGCCAGCCACAGGGCGGCGATCGCCATGCCGACACTGGTTGCCACCCCCTGGCCGAGCGGCCCAGTCGTGGTCTCAACGCCGGAAGTCCAGTGGTACTCGGGATGCCCCGGGCATTTGCTGTCGAGTTGGCGGAAACGCTTCAAGTCGTCGAGCGCAACGGAGGGGGTGCCGAGCCGCTCGTATTTCTCATCGACCGCGGTGACCCCGCAGAGGTGCAGCATCGCGTAGAGCAGCGCCGAGGCGTGGCCGGAAGACAGCACAAAGCGGTCGCGATTTGGCCAGATCGGGTCTTTCGGATCAAAGCGCAGAAACTCCTGCCACAACGTATAGACCACCGGCGCCATCGCCATCGGCGTGCCGGGGTGACCGGAATTGGCCGCTTGCACCGCGTCAATCGCGAGGGTGCGGATCGTGTTGACGCAGACCTCGTCGATCGAGCCTCTGGGCATCCCGGTTGAAGTCATCCCCGTCATCTCCCTTGTTGCGCCGGGTCCGCCTGCAATGCGGCCAGGATCTGCGTGACGATGTCCGCGATCGGCGGCGCGACCGCGGCGATGATCGCCCGCTCGGCGGCGGCGGGCGGCTCCAGGGCCGCGAACTGGTTGTCGAGCAGGCTCGGCGGCATGAAATGCCCGCGCCGGCCTTTGAGCCGCTCGGCGATCCGCGCCCGCGATCCCTTCAGGTAAACGAGCCGGACATCCGCGCGATCACCGATAATGATGTCGCGATAGCTTTTTTTCAGCGCCGAGCAGGCCAGAACGGCGTGCCCGCGGCGGCCGCAGACATCGTCGATCGCCCGCGCAATGGCGGCGAGCCAGGGGGCACGGTCGGCGTCGTCGAGCGGCTGCCCGCTTGCCATCTTCGCTACATTCGCCGGCGGATGAAGCCGGTCTCCCTCGATGAATTCCCAGCCGAGGCGCTTTGCCAGA
>JBOHMF010000026.1:0-17742 GCA_050730055.1 Allostellaceae bacterium | reverse complement strand
GTCTTAGGCTGGTATTCGGCGCGGCTGGCTATGCTGATGCGCAGCAAGGGCTCCGGCAATTCGGGGAGAATCTGCGGGTGGCCCGCAAGGCGGCTGGGCTGACACAGGCGCGGATCGGCGAGCAAGCGGGGGTGACGCATAGGACCGTCTCATATGCCGAGCGGGGCCAGCGGAATCTCCGATGGTCGGTCATGTGTGCGCTCGCCCGCGCAACCGGTCATCGTCTTGGTCTTGTGCTTGGCCCAGCCGACCGCACCCCCAATGACGGCAAGCACTGATACAATTTTAGCCTTTTTCGCGCCAATTGATAAAACCCCGCTTGACAGGCGACCAGGGGTTTTGCTCATCTCGGAACTGACAGTTTTACAGGGAGGGGGCGGAAGCAGGATGTCGTTGGTTCGCACACGATGCCCTCTCCGCCCCCAAGGGCGAAGAGAGAGCATTGGGCCGGGTATCGCGATATGTGGACCAACTCACAGAACCTGCTTGGTGATCTTGCCACGGGCTCTCCTCAGCCAGCTCGCCCGTGCAGGCGCCCCACAGGTCGCGCCCGCCACGATGGCCGGGTGTGGCTCGACGGCCGGCCCGCGAATCCGGCCGCGCGCGCTCGTGCGGAGCCATCGCGCAGGTATGAGCGCGATCGGCAAGTTTCTACCTTTTGCGCATCGCCATCTTGCCAGCCGCGAACTCTTGACGCAGCATTTTGCTCACAGGCCGAATGAGGATTCGGCCATGCACCACTTTCGGAGGCTGACGATCAGAGCCCAGTAACGCGAAACCCCCCGCGAGCGGGGGGCTTGTATAGCGTGGCCTACGTAGGGCGGCCGGCCTAAGGAACCGCCATCCTACAGAAAGCCGCGGATTTTGCAAGACCCGATTTCTTGCCACGGGTGAGGTGTGCCCAGGGCAGGCCGCTTCCGGGCGGGTTGAGCCGCAACCCCCAAGGGAGAAGCCATGCCCGAACTGTCCCACTCCGAAGTTCCCTGCCCTGCCCCGATTCGCGCCCACGGCACCCGGCGCATCACCCTCGACATGCGTGCGTGGCTCGACCAGGCCGACCGCTTCACCGGCTTGCCGCGCGGCACGGCCAAGCCGCTCACTTTTCTGTTCGCCTTCCAGCAAGCCGAACCCTACCTCGACTTACCGGCGCACGCCTTCAAACTGGTTTCATGGCTGGTCGGTCTGACCAAGCCGCAGGATTGGGAAGAAGGCAGCCGGCCGATCGCGGCGCCGTCCGCGCGGCGCCAGGCGGAATTTCTCGGCGGGCTGTCGCCGCAGCGCGTGCGGATGATCAGCCGTCAACTGCAAGAAGCCGGCATCTTTGTCATGCGCGACCATCCGCAAGGCCGGCGCTTTTGCCGGCGCGACAAGCAGGGCCGCATCGTTGAGGCTTACGGCTTTGACCTGTCGCCCCTGGCGCTGCGCTATGGCGAGTTTGTCAAGATCGCCGCCGCCGCCAAGGTGGAGCGCGAGAAGATGCGGGGGCTCCGCCGGCGCGCGACCCTCGCCCGCCGGGCCCTCGCCCAAGCCGTCGAAGAACTCGGAATGCAGGGGCAGAACAGCAACCAGCTCCGCCAGCTCATCGAGGAAGCGGCCGAACTGATCAAAGTGGCAAGAGCCTGCGACCACTCCGACGCCCTCGCCCTCGCCGTGAAGGCCCTGGAGCGCCGCCGCGACGAGGCCGAAGTGATGCTGCGGCATCTCATCAAGTCTGTGGAAACAGACGCCAAGGGGCAAAAAAAATTGCCCTTTAATACATTTACAACCTTAAAAAACAATGATATAAATCATACTGTAATTGCCCACGAAGGAAGTAGTCCGGCTGAGGTATCGCCCCAGGAACCCCCCGGCTCTTCCAAACAGCACGGAAGGCTCCCCGAGGCGCTACAGATCACCCCCGCGGTCCTCGTGGAGTTGGCTCCCCGGCTTGCTCCCTATGTATCCTCCCAGCCTGTTGACGTGACCTGGCCCGCCGTTGTCGAGGCCGCACTATGGCTGTCCGGCGAGATGGGGATCAACCGCACCCTGTGGGCCCGGGCCTGCGAAGTGATGGGCCGGGACTATGCCGCGGTCGCCCTCGCCGTCGTGTCGACAAAAGCACCGGGCCATTTCACCAGCAACCCCGGCGGGTATTTCGGCGGGATGGTGAAACGGTTTGAGGCCGGCGAGCTGCACCTGGCCCGCACCCTCTGGAAACTGAAGCAGGAAAAATGGGGGGCCGAGCGCCGGCGGCGCATGGCGCGGGAGTAGCGGCGAGAGGTCTGGATCAGCGCGGTTCGGGGAGCATGCTAAAATGTGGGGCAGTCCCTGAGCGAGGGGGTGTGCGTATCCGCGGGATGCTCGCTGCGGAGCGAGGCGATACACTGGCCGGATGACGCCTGCGAAGCGATCATCGCAGAAGCCGCCGCCTCGGTCGCCACCGGGAGAGAACGGCGTGGTGCAGCTCAAGGTCTGGCTGCTCGGGATCAGCCCGATGATCTGGCGGCGCCTGTTGGTCCCGAGCACCTGCACCTTGCGCGAGCTGCACGGGGTCATCCAGGTCGCGATGGGCTGGGAAGGCTTTCATCTCTATCAGTTCTGCTTGCGTGCCGTTCACTACGGCTCCTGGGAGCTGTCGGCGTCCTCGCCCGAGGTGACGCTCGCCGCGCTGCGTCTGCGCAAGGGCGCCCGCTTCACCTACGAATACGACCTGAACATCCCATGGCGGCACGAAGTCCGGATCGAGGATCACCTGCCGGCGGAGCCGGGCAAGACCTATCCGCGCTGCACCGGCGGCGGGGGTGCCTGTCCGCCCGAGGACTGCGGCGGGCCGGAGGGCTATCTCGCCGGTCTGGACGAGGTGGTGTCGCTGGAGGCCTTCGAGGATCTGGACTCCCTGATCGAGATCATCGATCAGGTCGTGCTGGAGGGACGGGCCGAGCTGCTCAAGGACGAGGAAACCCGCTGGCGCCTGGAGCAGGCGATCGAGCGTAGCGAAGCGCGGGGAGATGCGCAGGGAAAGCCGTTCTCGCGGCGGGCCGTCAACGCGCGCCTGCGCCAGGGCGAGCACCGCGTCCTCATGGATCAGCAAGACTGACGCGCTCGGCCCGGCGCTGGCTTGTCGCAGCCGGCCAACACGGCCAGCGCGGCGACGAGAAGGACAAGGCGGCTCATCAAGATGTCTCGCGGCAAACCATCCACCTCGCGGAGGGCATCGACAGCAGCCTATGGCAAACGGGTTGACCTATCCTTACCGCTGGTGCTGCTACAAAAGCCCCGCCGGCGAGGGATGGTGCCGAAATTTAGAACCACGGAGGGGAACTTCTGAGGGCATGATCGGCCATATCAGTCCCGAGCGCAGCCAGTGCCAACGCTCGGGAAAGCCGCCTATCGCGAATGCGAGAGGCGCAATTGGTGAACCACACGCCGGCCGCGCCAAAAACAGCAGCCACGATGGCAAGCATTGCAGCGGAGCGGTCCATCTGCCATAAGGCCTCGATCCCACTCCCTATAGACAAGACCGCTGCGATTACGGGGGATGCCCAAGAGAGTTTGTCTACAACCTTCGTCACCCAAAGAGGCGGTTCTTTTTGAGGATTTAACAGCACACCGTAATCAGCCAAGCCGTCGTGATTAGCAATTGGATCAGGCATGTGCCCCGCCTTGGATCACTTGGCCCGATTCCCGCCGGCGAGGGCGGGGCTCAGGGCAGTCGTTGCAGGCGCAACAGCACGTCGCCTATGTCGTCAAGCGTGCCATCCCAGTATTCGAGGATGACGGCTTGGTTCAGCCGGACCCATGCCGCTGCGACCCGGAAATCGTCGGCGTCGAGTTGCCCGATCAAGCGTTGGTCCGGCCGCACGGTGATTGACGCGCTGTCGGCCCAGCGCCCGCGGTCGCCGTGCTGGCGGGCGACCTTGATCCGGCAATCGTGCGGATAGCCTTCGTTGGGCGTGATCCATATGACCATGGGTAAGCCGGTGCGGCGAGGGACAAGCTTGGCCATTGCATAGGATGCCTCGGGAGCGTCGAAAGTAATGTCGGTCACAGTGCGCTCCCGAATTCGGCGATGCAGTTTTTCAACCAGCGCGCCGCTGCGGCATAGGTCCGCCGCTGCGGCAGGTTGCCGTCATCACAGAGCTGCATCGTGTACCCGGACGAGCCGGGTAAGATGTCGGAGCAGTTCCACAAAAGTCCGCAGACTTCGCTGATAGGAAGATCGCGCTCCCGGACTTCGATAGTCGGCTCGGCCGCGCCGTCCTCCCACTCGCGGAAAGCATCAAGGGCGGCGCAAAAAGCTCGGCGCAGATCGCTCGGCGCATGGCCGCCGCGGGCAGCCGTATAGAACGAGCCGTTCAAAACGGATGACATGACGTGTCTCCCCTTGATCCACTGGCCCGCATGGGGATGCGGACGCGGTAAATATAATCCGGCGAGCGGGCAACAAAAAGCTCCGCCGACGAGGGCGGGGTTCCGGTGCTACCGCTACGGTCTCGCGCTGCGCCGCCATCAGCTCGCCGATCCGGCGGTAACGGTCGGTCAATCCCGTTGTCATAGCGTGCGGCGCGGCAAGGATGCCGACTCGAGAGGAAACGATGGCAGACCGGGAGATGATCGCCGCGACGCTCGCGGCCGGTATTCTCAGCAATAGCAATATCAAATTTGGTGAAAAAACAGACATGGGGTCATGGGCCGTAACGCTCTATAAAAGTATTTACGATTGGCTCGACAAATCCGAACGTACTAAGAAAAAGCCGGTGAAATTCGTCCCTCCTGCTTGGGCAGCCGAGAAATCGCCATAGAAAAAAGCCCTGACGGCGGGGCGAGGCGCGGAAATGAGGATCAGCGGCCCGCTACGTCTTTGGATTGTCGTAGGGGCGCTATGGTCGATTACCTGGAGCTTCATGGTGGCGTGGGCGTCCTACGTGGACGGAATCACCCTGTCACGATCGGATTATTTTTTGGTGCCGTCTATCGTTCTCGCCCCATGGCTGCTGAGTGGCTTCGCCGCCGTATGCAAGTGGGTAATCGCCGGCTTTCGCAAGCCAGCATCCTCAAATTAGGACAGCCGGGAGTGTCGCCATCCCATCCAGCGCGCCAGGTCGCGGCCGGATCGGCGTGCGATGGAGATGCGGCCGGGGCCGGCATGGAGCCGAAAGCTCGACGTCTTCACAGCGACAGCGCGAGCTGCGGCGGGTGCGCTGATGCCGGCTTGGGGCCGACTTGGCGCCCGACCGGCCACTCCCGGATGCGCAGATCCGAGGGCAGGTCTTCGAGATGGTGGCGCGGGTTGGGGTATCCGCCGAGCTGCTTCAGGAAGAAGGCGGCGCCGGCCGCGCGGCATTGATCGCGCAGCACCCGCGCCCAGTCGGGGTCGAACGGGCGACAGCCGGCCAGGCTCTCTCCGCCGACGAGCGCCCAGCCGAGGCCGGAGGCCAGATACCGGCGCAGGTCGACCGGCTCCAGCTGCGGCTCGACGCTGGCGAAATGCACGGCGGCGGGGATGCGCAGGAGGATCGGCAGGCGCCGGTCGGCCTCGGCCTGGTTCTCGGCCGTGGCGCCCAACCACACGTGCGGCCAGGGCCAGCCGCCGGGCAGCATCTTCGCGGTGTTCTGCGGCCGTTTGGTAAGGATCATCCAGTCGAGATTGCGGCAGCCGGCAATCACCTCCCAGGCCTCAGCGCGCCATTCCGGCGGGACCTGGTTGTCGAAGAAGTCGCCGAGGCTGAGGCTGAAGACGCGGCGCAGCACGCCAGCCGCGGCGGCATCGCGATCCCACTTGAACGGCTCCTTCCATCGCGCAGGGCTCGTGCGCCGCGGCGGCGCATCCCACTCGACCGTCTTGAAGCGATAGGCGCGCGAGGCGGCATAGCAATGATCGCACGCCGGGCTGACGCGGGTGCAGCCCTCCCAGAAGTTCTGGGTGTGGTCAGCCCATGTGATCTTGGTCTTACCGGCCACCATGCATTACTCCGCGGCTTCCTTCTGCCCGCCCGCCGCGAGCGAGCAGCTCGGCGATGCTGTCCGCATCGGCCGGGTGCGCGGCGGCTCTTCTCGCTCGAAGGTCAGCCATTCTCTCCATTTCGCGCGAGACGATCATGCTGCCGGGTGGCGGATAGAACGCCCGGGCACCCCGATTCGCTATCATCTCCCCTCCCTTTGCTCAACGTCCCTGCTGGCGGCAAACCGGCACCGGAGAGGCGGCGGAAAAGCCGGCGCGCGGAATCGCAAAAATCGGAATCTAATAGGGCAGGTTTTGCGTTTCGCAAAACGTGCTATATATGCGGCATGGCCCGACCCCGCAAGCCTCCCGAGACGGCTCAGAGGAACGCCGTCAAACTCAACCTCACGGCGTCCGAAAAAGCGGAGCTTCTGACGCGGGCGCGCGCCCATGGCCTGCCGATCGCGACCTACCTTCGGCGCATCTTATTCAACCGCACGGTGAGGCGCGCCAGCGACCGGGAGGCGGGGGCCGCCATCCTCATCATTGCCGAAAAGCTGCGGCGGCTCGGCAAGCAAGACTGTTTGCCGGAACGGCGGACGGCGCTCGATCAGATCCAGGCGGAGATCGAGGCGGTTGCGGAGCGGCTCGTCGGATGATTATCGACGTCATCAAATCCGAGCGGCATGCCGGCAACGGGCGCGGGCTCGGGCGGTATATGCTGGCCGCGGAGCAGGAGCGCCAGGACCAGGGCGAGAAGCTCGGGGCCTACATCACGGATGCGCGGCACCAGGGCGAGAAGCTCGAATGGGCGGCGACGGCGAATGTCGGCACCCAGGACCCGCGACTCGCCGTCGAAATGATTGCCGCGCACAATGCCCGGAATCAGCGGTCCAAGCAAAAGAGCATGCATATCGTCGCCTCCCTACCGGAAGGCGAGCGCCTGACCTCCGCGCAATGGCGCAAGGTCGAAGCGGAGGCGGTCAAGGCGTTGGGGATGGAGCGGCATCCCCGCCTCGTCGCGGTACACAGGAATACGCAGCATCAGCACATGCACATGTGGATCTCGCGGATCCATCCCGAGACGCACAAGGCGATCCACCCGCCCGGCGACTGGTACAAGCTTCAGCGGGTGGCGACGAATTCCGAGCGGGAGTTCGGTCTGAAGATCGAGCCGCACACGCTGAACTTGGCACAGACCTTGGAACGGCGCCAGGAACAGAAGCAGGAGCGCGAGCGCCTGGCGCTTGACCGGGTGCACGATGCCCGGCACCAGGGGCCCGAGCGGGAGGCGGCGCCACAACCGCCTCAAGTTGCGCCGATTGAGGCCGTCTCGGCGGCGCATGATCGGCGGCAGGCCCGCGAACAGAGCAAAGGCGAGAAACCCGCCGCGGCCTTGCGGCATGCACCGGGATCGTTCCCTGCCTCGATGGATGCCGCCGCTGCCAACCGGGCGTTGCGGGCCACCGTCGAGGACATCGCGCGGGAGCTTTCACCGAGATACCGGGCGGCGCTTGAAAAGGTCACCGAGCTTGAGCGGGCGTTCAGAGACGCCGAGCGGGCGCTGCAGAATGCCGGGGCGGCAGGGGCGGCGGCGGCGCAACGCCTGGGCGAGCGGCGCGAGAAGATGGGCGGGTGGCGGCGGGCGGCGGCGCTCGATCGGCTGGAGCCGCGGGAGAAGCTTGAGGTGTTGCGCTGGTCGGATCATAAGGCCGCGGGCCTAGCGCCGCTTGAAGTCACTGACGTTGCAAAGGAAATTTCGCCAGCCTACCGCCGGGCTGCGGCGGCGGCGGGCGACCTTGCGAAGGAGTTGGACCGCGCCGAGTACGCGCACAAGATGGCCGTGCGCGACGCCGCTGTTGCCCGAGACCAAACCAGCGTGCGGCGGTCGGTCCTCGGGATCAGCAAGGGACGATGGACTGATCGCGAGCTAACGAACGCGGCGAGTAAAGAACTGGGCGCCGAGTTCAACGCGCAGAAGCGGGGCTTGCGGGTTGAGGCGGTGCGCGAGCAGCTTGATACCGCGCAGAAGCGGGCAGGCGAGGAATTTGAAAAGGTCCGGCCGGAAGCCGAGAAAGAGTTGAGCAGCCGGCAATCGGTGGCGTCGGCGGCGCGCGACCAGCTTGCCACGATCAGGGCGGCGGAACGGCTGGAGCAGCGCGAGAAGCAGCAGCAGCGGCATGGGCTGCGCATGTGACCGAAGCAGACGCCTGAAAAGAGCCCCGCCGGCGAGGGCGGGGCTTCTTTTATCGATATTATAGTATCGGGTCCGCATAGGGCGGCCACGGGTAGTGACTCAGTTTGAATTGTAACAGGCTTGCGCCGGGTCGCGGTGCGTGTTCTCCGATCCTATATGCTTAGCGTGAAGCACGGGACGGAGCGAGCATGCCGCGATACATCATCATCCTTCTACCGCGCGCCGACGTGAAGCCTGGCGGGATCGGCATCACGAACAGCGAAGAACGCCAGTTCGCCAACCTCGGGGAGGCGCTTCAGCGCGCCCGAGAGATGTATAATTTCCACAAAGACTCGGCGGGCGGGTTCCAAATCCGCGATGCGGCTAACATTCCCATTCATGAGTGGAAAAGCTGATGCCGCGCGGACCTCAGGGCCAGAAACGCCCCGCCGATACTGTCGCCAATGCGATCCGCGTCGCCAAGATCGCAACGGGCGAGATCGAGGAGGACATGGGCGATTCGGGAAAGGACCGGAACGCCCAAGCGCTCGGGAAGAAGGGCGGCGCCGCACGACGGGAGAAGCTGACGCCGGAGCGGCGGCGGGAGATCGCGCGGAGAGCAGCGGCGAAGCGATGGGCAAAATCATAGAACCTGCATAAATTTCCTTGATTTGGGGAATTCCGGCTCCTATGCTCGCTCCAACGAGAGGAGGAGCCGATGGCCGTTCCGAAACAAGACGAGGTGAGAGCCATTCTGGCTGAGTTCGAGGCGCGCATCCATAGCATTGTGGACCGGGCTTGGCGCGAATGGCAGGAATTTCCCCTCCGAGGGCGGTTCGTCTTTCCGCGCCGCGCCCGCGCCGTTATTGTGTTTGACTTCATTGCGCGGCTAGCCGTTGCAGAATTCGACGGCGACTCTAATGTGCGCGTCATGATTAAGAAACAAACAGTTCACTTCCTATTTCGTGATCAGGTTTTTCTTCGCTTCAAAAAGGGGAATGAGAAGGGAATTGGATCTAATATCGAAACACAAGCTGTTCTCAATATTATTGATCCACAAGGGGTTATCCCTGGTTTAATCCCGGAGATTATGAAAGTAGAAATCGTATATACTCCAGATAACATTGGGGTGGCCCTCCAAGAGGTTGCAGTGGTCGCGCGCAATATACAAACGCGCATTTGGTCGTACCCCCTCGATATACCCTCCGGAACCGTGGAGCCATTTCCGACGCCGCCGCCCGATGTTACCCCGCCGCATGTCGTTCCGCGTTATCCAACGCCGGAAGAGAAGCCCAGTGATCATGAGTAACGCTCATGGGCGCAAACCCCGACATGCTGCGTTTGGCGCGGCAGAGAAGAGGATTCCAGCAGATTGAGGCGGCTCGTCTGCTGGGCATCGATCAATCTTTACTTTCTCGGTTAGAGAATGGGCTTGTCGATATCAGAGATGATTTGCTCTTAAAGGCATCTCAGGTATATGACTTGCCTATTAATTTTTTCGACTTGCGTGAGCCAGTATATGGCGCGCCGGTCAGCGTTCATCCTATGTGGCGAAAGAAAGCAGATGTTTCGGTTCGCGAAATGGAGCGCGTCGTTGCCGAGTTGAACTTTAGGATAATGCATCTGAGACGGTTTTTTGAAGGTGTAGAAGTAGAGAATACCAACAACCTTCCGCGAATGGACATAGACGAATATGAAAATCCAGAAAAGATAGCGGCGTTAGTGCGGGCACATTGGCGGGTTCCCGCTGGCCCTATCAACAATCTGACTTCTCTGGTTGAAAAAGCTGGCGCAATTGTCGCGCACTCGCCATTGGGAGGCGCATCAATCAGTGGTGTGACATTCGCTGTGCCAGCAATGCCGCCGTTGATTGTGTTGAATAGCGATCAGCCGGCCGATCGGATGCGGTTCAGTCTGGCTCATGAACTCGCTCACATGGTCATGCATCGTTTTCCGTCTCCGAATATGGAGCAGGAAGCAAACGAATTTGCAGTGGCCCTGCTTATGCCTGTCTCTGATATTCGGCCGTATTTCATGGTCCGCCGCATTGACCTAGCCACATTGGCATCGCTCAAACCCGAATGGCGAGTCTCAATGGCCTCTCTTTTGGTGCGCTCCCACAGTTTACAGATCCTTACCGACAATCAGTATAAATATCTATGGAAGCAAATTACTGCGCGCGGATACAGGCTTAGGGAGCCACCGGAGCTTGACTTTACCATAGAACAACCGACAATTCTCCCTCAGATTATAAAAATGCACTTGAATGGTTTGGGATATACGACATCTGAATTAGCAAAACTACTCGTAATCCATGAGCGTGAGATTCGGGAACTCTACGCTCTTGGACAGGAGGATGCTCCAAAACGGACGCGCCTAACGATTTTGAGATGAACGAATATGCTTGACGAGAAGCATAATCGTTCATACATTTGGGGCATGAACAGGCTGCCCCTCGCCAAGCGCGTCCAAATCCTCTCGATGCTCTGTGAAGGCTCGTCGATGCGGTCGATCAGCCGGGTAGCAGATGTGTCGATCAACACCGTCTACAAGCTTCTGGCCCAAGCCGGCCCGGTCTGCACACGGTTCCATGACGAGACTGTGCGCGACGTGAAGAGCCAGCGCGTTCAATGTGATGAGGTTTGGGCCTTCTGCTACGCCAAGCAGAAGAACGTGGCCGACGCGAAGGCGCCCCCCACCGGCGCGGGCGATGTTTGGACATGGACGGCGATCGACGCCGATTCCAAGCTGGTTATTACCTGGGCGGTTGGCGGGCGCGATGCCGCCTACGCCCAGGCGCTCATCGAGGATCTTCGCTCCCGCTTGGCGAACAAGGTTCAGCTTACGACGGACGGCCACGCGCCCTACCTCCAAGCCATCGAAGATGCCTTCGGGGCGGATATCGATTACGCGATGCTGGTGAAGCTCTACGGCGAGCCGCCGGCCTCGCCCGAAGCAGCCAAGCGCTACAGCCCGTCAGAGTGCGTCGGTGCCCGCAAGCAGCCGATCACCGGCAAGCCGGACCCCGACCATATCTCGACGAGCTATGTGGAGCGGCACAATCTGACCATGCGCATGTCGATGCGCCGGTTCACCCGCCTCACCAATGCGTTCAGCAAGAAGGTGGAGGCGCACTGCAACGCGCTGGCGCTCTACTTCGTGTTCTACAACTTCGCGCGCATTCACAAGAAGCTGCGCGTCTCCCCCGCAATGGCGGCTGGCATCTCCGATCGGCTTTGGTCGATGGAGGACATCATTCGCCTGATCGATGCGGCCGAGGGTGCGCCGAGGCAGCGCGGCCCCTACAAGCCGCGTCGGCCGGCCGAGATTTCAAACTGAGTCACTACCCGGCCACGGGCTGGGGGTCACAGACTCATGCGGTGGCGAGGAGCTTCCCTCCGTTCCTGGCGCTCCGTGTGGTCCTGGCGTTCCGTCTGAGCGAGCTGCTCGCCGGCCTGGCGCTGTTGGCGCCCGTCGTCGATGGTGCGTTGCCAGAACGCTGCCGCACGTTCCTGCCGCACGGTTCGCTGCTGTTCCTCGGTATGATTTTCCAGGCTAGGCATTCTCGGGTTCCCTTTCCTTGTTCGGCGCAAACCTGTTGCGCCCGATGACCGCGGCCATTTTCGAGCGGGCGAACCACAAGGCCCGCCCACACTGCACCGGCATGCCGCTCGCCGGTACGATGATGATCATGTCGCCCCTGACGTCTTGCTGCAGCTCGGAGGCAGTCATCAGCGCCCGGCGTGCTTCATGCACGCTGATGTTGGTGCCCTTCGATGCGGTTCCGAAACTGACACCGAAGGGCATCTGCCGCCCCTGATTGTCGGCCTCGGAGCGGGCGAGCACGCCGTAGCCGCCGAGCTGCTCGCTCAGCTCCTTGCCGGCGCCGCCGGCCCGCACCGAGGCGAACCCGATCCAATCGCACGCATCAATCCACGCTCGGGTGCCGTCCCGCCCCCAGATTTCGGTCATCTGACCGAGGCTCTGCCAGAGCAGGTGCAGCGCGATGGCGTATTTCCGCCCGGTGTCCCGCGCGGTTACGAGGGCGCGGAGATGGCCGAGCCGGGCCGCCTCATCGATCAGGAACAAGACTTTCCCGCTGGTCTTGCCCTCGGCCATGTAGAGCGCGTTGAGCAGGGACCCGACGAGGACGCGGGCGATCGCCGGTGTCGTTTCGAGGGTGCGCAACGAGATGTTGAGGAAGACCGTGATTTTGCCGTCGAGGAGCATCTTCGGATTGAACCGGCCCCGTGACACCATGTCGGCGTAAGCCTCGGTGAACAGCCACGACGTGCTCTTCGCGCAGTTGAGGGCGACGCCGGCGAAGGTTTCCGGCGCGGTGTTGTCGGCGAGCGTCTTGGCGATCCGGCGGGCCAGCGGGCTTTTGCTGGTCGTGGCGATGCCGCGCAAATTGTCGAGCATCTCCTGCTGTGGTCGGGCCAGGGCATCGGTCAGGGTGGCGAGGCTGATCTCGACCGTTTGCGGATCGGCCCAGACCAAATGCGCCAGCAGGCAGAGCAGCAGTTGCCGGCCCATCGGCGCGAAAAACGGGTCCTCGCCCTTGTGCGAGCCGGTCGTGACGTTGGTGTCGTAGATCCAATCGGCGACGCTCTGCACGTGCAGCTCGGCTTCGGGGTGCGTGATGTCGATGAAATCGAGTACGTTGAAGCCCGTAGCCTCCGGCTGTTCCTCGCTCGGGACGCCGATGTGGAACACCTCTTTGCCCTGGTCGCGGAGGGCCTTATCGAGCATCGGCCCCATTTCGGTCGACGGGTCCATGACGACGGATGCGCCGGTGAACGTGAGGATCGTGCAGGCGGCCGAACTGCTCTTGAACGCGCCCGAGCCGGCAAAGATGCAGGAATGGCCGCTGCCGCGGGTAAGCGGATCGATCAGCAGCGGCGCTTTGCCGACCTTCGGTCCCCAGGTACGACGATCGCGCGAGTCGAACGGGACGCTGCGAAGCGCGGGGTCTGGCCCGCGCACCTCGCCGACGACAATACCGCCCCACTGAGGGTGCGGCCCCGGGAACAAGGTCTTTGCCGCATCCTCCGGCGATTGCCAGGCCGAGTGGCCGTAGTTGTCGGTCACCGCGCGCTCAAGCGGCCGATCCGCCGCGCGGCTGGGGGCCAGCAACATCGGCCGGCTGCTGCGCCGCAGGCGGCGATACTGGAAGAGCATGAAGAGCGCCAGGGCGACGGCGATCGTCGGCACCACGGGGGCGAGCACGATCCAGAGGGTCGCCCACCAATTGGCGCCGAACCACTGTGTTGCGTACCACCAGGCGAGCGGCGAGAACGACGTGCCGGTGCCCTTGCTCCACATCAGGGAGGCGCCCAGCATCCATGCCGAGGTCGCCGTGGCGCCGCCGAGCATGACCTTGAGCGCGGTCGCCGCCGCAGCTTGCATCAGGGCTCTCATGCAGCGATCTCCGCGGCGCGAAAGTAGACGCTGGAGATCCGGAAGCCGTTCTGATCGCGCACACAGTGCGCGACGATATCGATCAGGCTTCGCACGATCCTGTCGAGCTTTTCATCGGGGATTTCCCGCCCGGCCGGGTGCTGCTTAGCCATCAGCGACAGAGGCACCCACCATTCGCCCTCGCTGCTGTGCCAGGTTGAGAGTGACCCCGGATGGCCGGCGGCCAGCGCCCGCAGGAAGGCGAAGGCCTCGGCGCCGCGCAGCTCCTGCAGCATGATCCGATCGGGCCGCAGCCGTAACGAGGTCTCGACGGCTTCCTCGGCCGTAACGCCCGCGGCGCCGTAGAACAGCGAGACGCGGTTGCGGATCGGCAGATCGCCGAACTCCGCCGTGTCCTCGATCGTCACCAGCCGTTCCTCGCGCGGGATTTCTCGGCCGAGGCGGCGCAGCAGCGTGGTCTTTCCGGACCCGGTGGCGCCGGTCGCGGCGATCGTCTTGCGCGCCTTGACCGCGAGCGAGAAGAACGCGCGCCAATCCTCGGCGCGATACAAACGCAGCAGCTCGGCATCGACCGGGTCGACGCGATCCATGCGGGTCTCGGCCTCGCGCATCAGGTCGGCGAAGCCGGCATCGTGGACGGTATGGACCTGCTTGGAGGGAATGCGGATGGTCAGTGAGATCGTGCCCGGCGCGACGGCGGGCGGGCGCACGATGGAGGCGCGTTGCCCGCCAGGGAGCGTGGTGAGGCATATCGGCGCGGCCGGGTCGAACCGCTTGGACAATAGCGAGCCGGCCAACAGGCCGATCGCGTCGAGGCGGCGGTAATCGAATTCCGGGACATCGCGCCAATGCCATTTGCCGGCCTGCTCGAAGCCGACTTCGCCGGGCTGCTGGCAGACGATTTCCGTCACCTGCGGCGCGCCCATCAGGGCATCGACCGGCCGCAGCAGGTAGTTGAGAGTGGTGGTCCCGTTGATCACAACGGCCTCCGAAAATGCGCCTTACGGCTGAGCGACGGGGCGGATGCGGTATGAGTCGCTGAAATCGATGGGATGCGTAATCCAGAGAGCGATGAGACCGCCCTGCGGCCGGCTGAAGGTCGGCGGCATGTTGATGGTCGCCTGCAGGATCTGCGACGCCAGGTTGCCGTTGGCGCTCGTCGAGATGAAGGCGCTGCCGCGCGTGGCCATGCTCGACTGGACGATGCCGAGCCCGGACTGCGCGAGATCGAGCATCACGGCGCCGCCGAAGCGCTGCATGTAATGGTTGTCGATATTCCCGGCGAGCCCGGAGCGGCCGAGGCCGTCAGCAAGCGGCTCCCCGGTCAACGGCACCCACACGCCATCCGGGGTATGAGCAAACGTCGATACCGCCATCAGGCGATCGGCACCGTTGTTCTGCATGGTCCGGTACTGCCCCATGATCTGGGTCCCGGCCGGCATCAGAAGAACGCCTTTCGAGGAATAGACCGGGCCGGGAAGGTGACACATCAGCGGCCCCGGCAACGAGCTTTCGATCGCGACGTCGAGCACGCAGCTCAGCAGCCCCGGATCCAGCATGTAAGTCTCATCGTAAGCCGGCGACGCCTTGGACCCCGGGATCGCGCTCGCGGCGAAGGCGAGCTTGGTTTGCGGGTCGGCGGGTGCGGCGGCAGGCGGCTTTGGCGGGTCTTGCTTGACGGCGTAGGACATCATGATCGGCCGGTCCGCCAGGCGCACGGGTGCTGGCGTCGGGAAGTGCGGCACTGGGATCGACCGGGCCACGGTTTTGATCGCTGGCGGCGGCGGCGGCGCCGGCGGCGGCTGGTACGGCACCACGACGCCGATCGGCGAGGCTTTGGCGCCATTCGGCGCGGCGGCGTGATTGCCCAGGCCGCGCGTAAACAGAAAGGCGCAGACGATCACGGCGGCAACCACGGCAATCAGCACATTGCGACGCCGATACCATGGCGTCGGTTGGCCGGGCTCGTTTTCATCCCATTGCTGGCTCATTGGTGCGGGGCCTTGATCAGAAGGCGTTGCACGTCGGGAGAGATCGTCCCGGTGCCGGTCGGACGGCCGACCGGGTTGAAGCTGGTGTCGATGATGTCGAGCACGTCGGCGCCGAGCCGCAGCCGGAAATGGCTGTCCAGCTCTTCGACGACGACGTAATCGCCCGAGGCGTGCTGCCGGGCGAGGCGTTCGGTGCCGTCATCGTTGACGGCATAAACGGCCGGCATCTTCGTCAGGCCCGGGAACCGCATGATGACCTGTTGGCCGTTGCTGATCGGGCAGAGCGGCGTCAGCGGGTTCGGGTATTTGCCTTTTGCCTCGTAGTGGCAGGCTTCCTCGCGGAACGAGCTGTCCCGCAACTGCTGCTCAGCCTCGGCCTGTTGCCGTAGCGCCAGCTCCGCGGCGCGTCGTTCCCGCCGGCGGCGCGCCACTTCGGGATCGATCCGCGGAGCCACGCCGCCACGAAAGATCAGGTTGTAAGTGGGGTCGCCGCTGTCATCCTTGGCCTTGGCGATCAGGCGGAAGGCATAGACCTTCTGCGCGCCGGCCTTCGTCATCGTGATGACGGTCATGGTGCTTGTGCCGGCGACGGCGGGCCACAGCGGCAGATTGTTCCCGAGCGGCGTATCCTTCACGTCCCTGGCGGAAGGACCTTGCCAGCCGGCATCAGATAGTGAGCCGTCAGGGGCGGGCTTGCCGCTCTGTACGACGCGATAGACGCTTTCGCCTTGCGGGAACGTGATCGTGGTCGGTTGCCCGACCACGCCGACGATCGTGACCCGACGGGTCGCCGAGTAGGAAACGACCCGGATATCGCTGTCGGCGGCGGGATGGCGCGCCGCCGCCTGGGCCATCGGAGCGATCGCCACCGAGGCCAGCAACAGGATCGAGAGCGCTCGCATTACTGCCTCCCCAATTCGGGGCTGTCGGGGCTGGCGCTATAGGCGAGCGCCTGGAGCCCCCGGGGTTGTCGACGCGATCGGCCGGGGTCATTGCGACCGCAGGGTGCCATTGGAAATCGACGATGGCGCTCCAGGGCTCGGGGAGCGGCCGATCGCGGTATCCGTCCCGCCACACCGTGCGATCGAACTGGACGAGGTAGCGGTGCGTCCCGTCCTTGCCGACCGCCAGCGCGTGAAACCGGAAATTATCGATCGAGACGTGACCGGATGGGCCGACCGCCCGGATCGGGCTGGTGGACAGATTACGGTCGGCCTCATAGCGGAGCTGCTCGGCCGGCGTGGACATGAGCTTTGCGATATGGTCATCCCGCTCGTCCATCTGCGGAACCCACTCTTCGCGGGCCGTCACGTACCGTTTGAGATACTGTTCCGCGACCGCTTCGCCGAAGAGCCTCGGCGCGTCGGCGAGGCTGACCGGCTGTTCGATGATCCCGGTCGATTTATCGACCAGGAAAAAGCGCACTTCAGTCGTCTTCAGTGGCAGAAACATCATCCAGCCGGCCACCGAGGCGGCGAGCATCACGGCGCCGACGGCACCGACCGACCAGCCGGCCACGACGGCCGAGCGACCGAGAATGACCCGCTCGGCGTTGAGGTCCATGACCTGGCGGAATTTCGCGGACTTCGCCGCCTCCGCCAGCGGTTGCGCGCGCCAGGGCGCGATCTTGCCGGCCGTCGAGAGCGGGTTCATTGCGGCAGCATCCCCGCGGGCAGATGATCCGGGACCAGCCCCCAGACGGGATCGCTGGCCTTGACCGTCGGCAGCGGCACGGTGTTATGCGACGCACAGCCGGCGAGCGCCATCGCCACAAGGGCCGCCAGCAACAGGTTTTTCAACAACTCACGATCTCCTATCTGGACAAAGAGCGGCCGGGCGGTGTCGCGGAGCGAGCTGGGGTGGAGGCGGTTGAGCTTGTGCTGCCAACGGCTCGCGCGGCGCCGGAGACGGCCGATCCGATGACGGGGATGCGAGACACGGCGGCGCGGAGAGCGTTCGTCGCGGCGCTCATGTTCGGGGCGCCGGCCGCGCCAATCAGGTGTTCGAAGATGCGCGGCAAAGCCAGGACGGCGGTCGCCATCGCGGCAATGGCAATCGCAGCACCAAAGATGGCGGCGGGGAGAGTTCCGGCGGCGGCGCTGGGCGATGTCGCGCTCAGCACGGACACCATCACCTGCAGCGCTAGGGCCTGTTATGGCTTGAGCCAATCGGCAGCGGCGGCCAGACAGAGCACGCCAAGAAAGGAGCAGGCGGTCTTTTCATAGCGCGTTGCC
>JBOHMF010000025.1:0-18240 GCA_050730055.1 Allostellaceae bacterium | reverse complement strand
CTTTTCCGGGCAGCAGCGGCGCGACCCGCTGCCACTGCTCATCACTCAAGACGCTGCGATCCAAGGCGAGCCTCTGCTTTCCGGTCTGGCGGTCAAAACCGCAGGCCAGAGAGATCCCCTTGGATCAGCTAAATGTCAACAGGCCCTAGTTAATCCTCGCTAATATATATTTTTCTTTAAAAAATGCTTGATGATCAACTGTTAATCATGTGATATTTATAGAATTTGTAGTGTGGTCCTATGGCGCAAAAACGGTGCGCAGGCAATTGTCCTGTTTGTTCTTGAACAGCGCGTAGCCCTGCGGTCCCGCGTCGAGCGGCAGGCAGTGCGTCAACAGATAGCTGGGGTCGAGTTCGCCGCGGCGGATATGGCCAAACAGCCGTTCGACGTAATTCTGTCCGGGCTGCTGGCCCATGCGCAGGCAGAGCCCCTTGTTCATCGCGACGCCGATCGGAAACTTGTCCACAAGGCCGCCATAGACGCCGATGATCGACACCGTGCCGCCCTTGCGGCAGGCCATGAACGCCTGGCGCAGGACGGGCGCGCGTTCGCTGGAGAGACGCAAAGCCTGCCTGGTGCGGTCATAGACCTCCTCGATGCCGGTCGCGTCCGCCTCCATCCCGACCGCGTCGATGCAGGCGTCGGGTCCGCGCCCGCCGGTCATCTCATCGAGCGCATCGAGCACGCTCGTCTCCTCGTAATTGAGCACCTCGGCGCCGGCGCGCTCTTTTGCCTTGATAAGCCGGTCGGGGAGCCGGTCGATCGCGATGACGCATTTGGCTCCTAGTAGATAAGCGCTCCGAATCGCCATCTGGCCGACCCCGCCGCAACCCCACACCGCGACCACATCGCCCGGCCGGATGCCGCACAGATCGGCCGCGTAGAAGCCGGTCGGCGCCGCGTCCGAGACAAACACCGCCTTCTCGTCGGGGATGTCGTCCGGCACCTTGAAGGCGGTATGGTCGGCATAGGGCACCCGGACATATTCGGCGTGGCTGCCGGGATAACCGCCAAAGGCGTGCGAATAGCCAAAGATCCCGGCCGTCACCTTGCCGTAGAGCGTTTCCTGCGGCTGGCGGTTGGGGTTGGAATTGTCGCACAGCGACCACATCGCGTGCTCGCAAAACCAGCAACGCCCGCAGCCGATGATCGAGACGGCGATGACCCGATCGCCTTTTTTCAGGGTCTCGACGCCGCTGCCGGTCTCGACGATCTCGCCGAGAAATTCATGGCCGATGATGTCGCCCTGCCGCATCGTCGGGATAGTGCCGCCGAGCAGGTGCAGATCCGAGCCGCACACCGAAGACAGTCTGACCCGAACCAGCGCGTCGCCCGGATTGACGATCTTCGGCTCGGGGACAGTCTCGACCCGCAGGTCGTTGACGCCATTCCAGCACAGCGCCTTCACAAATTTGCTCCCGCGCGGTCATGCCCATCCGCAGGCTCCGGCGCCGCCGTCGCGATCTCGCCGGTTTCCATCTGCTGCTGGAAGCGGCGCAGCCCGTTGCGCAACGCCGTACCGGGTTCCTCGCCGAGGAGCCAGGCGACGGCGCGGCCGGCGGGAGCACGCAGGGTCATCCTCACATGGATCTCGCTGCCGCGATCGCCCGGCGCCGGGAGAAAGCGGACCGTGCCCTCGTGGGCGATATCGGCATCGCCGAGCGAGCGCCAGGCGATCAGTTCGTCCTCACGGTCTTCGACGAGTTCGGCCTCCCATTCCACCCTCGCACCGCCCGGACCCTGCACGGCCCAGTGCCAGCGCCCCTCGCCTTCCGGCCGGATTTCCAGAACCTCGGGCAGCAGCCGCGCGAGATTGGCAGGGTCGCGCCAGAACGCATAAAGCTCGGCGCGCGGACGGTTGATCGTGACCGCGCGCGCGAGTTCGGTCCTCCCCTGCGGCATCGCCCGCAGCAGGCTCTGCCCCGAGCGCCTCAGAAATTCCGATCCGGCCAGCGCGCTCGCCGCACCGGCGGCGGCCAGCGCGGCGCCGCCGAGGGTGGCCGCCCGGCCCAGACCGTCGCCCCGGCGCAGCCCGCGCGCGGCGATCGCAATGCCGCCCGCCGCCGAACTCCAGCGGGCCAGGGTCAGCCAGGAGGGGGATCGGCCGGCCGGCCGCTCTTCGCTCTTGTCGCGCGCTTCTGCCATTTGCGTCTTTCGCCACAGCGCCACGGCTTCAACGGCCTGCTGCGCAGGCCGTTCCGCTTCCCGCCGCGCCGGCAAGGGGCGAGGGAAAGGCGGCGGTCGCCGCCTTACACGGTTTCGAGGATCTTCTCGCCGATGATATCAGGCGCCAGCACCTGCCGCCAGTCAACATCGCGCGGCAGCACCTGCAAGGCGCAGGTGAGACCGTAATAGCTCGGCACCAGCCCGGGCGGCATGTCGCCCGCCTCGGCGGTCCTGACCGCCTGGCGCAACAACCGGCGCAACTGGATGATCGCCTTGTCGGCGGGGCCGAGGTGCTCCCTGGTGCGATCGACAATACGCCCCATGCTCTCCTGGATCGCGCGATCCTGCACGTTGATGCCGTCGATGCCGGTAAAGCTTTCGCGCTTTTGCACCGCGCGGTCGATCAGGTAGTCGTTCTGGCGGTTGGCGCGCGAGCGGAAGGTCGTCTGATCGACCTGATCGGGACCGTTGCCGAGACCGCGCTCCAGCCGGTCGTCCTCGCCGAGCGGCGCGACGCGGCTGTACGACCAGTTGTAGACCATCGTCGTCCCGTCATCGATCGGAACCCAGATGTGACCGGCGTCGGCCGAACTGCATTCCTCGTTGTTCAGGACGCGGATCTGGTGGAACGGCAGAATGTAGTGATAGGTGCGCACGTGCATCCGGTCATCGCCGAGTTGGCGGATGCCGGTGTACTGGTAGCCGTAATCGGTGATATCGACGATCGTGCGCGGTGCGCCGGCGCGCACATAAGAGTTTGACGGCCTGATCCCGCCGCGCGCCGCGCTCTCGCTGAGAAGCCGGTGCAGGATCGGCGCGTGCGAGGTGTCAAGCCCGCCTTCGAGGCCCTGCAGCCAGTTGCACTCCTGGATCACCTTGGAGACCTGCCGGTGGCTTTCGGGCGCCTGAGTCCAGGCGAATTTTGGCAAGGGCGGGATCTTCTCGGCCGGACCCAGATAGGCCCAGACGAGACCGCCCAATTCACAGGTCGGATAGGCGGTGAGATGGACCCGGTCCCTGAACTGGCTTCCCGGCGGCTCGTTCATCTGATCGACGCAGGCGCCGGTCACGTCAAACTTCCAGCCGTGATAGACGCAGCGCAGCCCGCACTCCTCATTGCGGCCAAAATAGAGCGAGGCGCGGCGGTGCGGGCAGTATTCATCGACAAGACCGATGCGGCCGCGGCTGTCGCGAAAGGCGACCAGATCCTCACCGAGAAGGCGCACCCGCACCGGGGGTCCGTCGGGTTTGGCGATCTCGCGCGACAGGAGCGCCGGCAACCAGTAGAGCCGCATCGTCCGCCCCATCGGGGTCTCTCGGCCGATCCGGGTCAGGCGTTCGTTCAGGATTTCCTCGCGCGACGGCATTGCTCGCCTCCGACCTTTCGCTCTGGCGCCGGGGGATTTTTGCCCGGCGGCCCGCCTCCCGGCAAGCCTTTTGACCCGCTTATTGCACAGGCGCGCCGGCGAGAGCCGCGCGGATATCGGGGAGGTGCTCGCGGCCCCAGTAGAGTTCGCCGTCGAGAATAAAGCTCGGCACGCCAAAGACGCCGTGATCTTCGGCATCGCGGCAGATCGCCGTCAGTTCTGCCCGCCCCTCGCGGTCGAACCACGCCGGAAACGCCGCCGTCGCAGCGCCCGCCTCGGCGAGGACCGCGGCGACCACGTCAGGGTTCTCGATGTCGAGATCGCGCGTCCAGAAGCGCGCAAAGGTGATGTCGTGATAGCGGCGCAGCACATCCCCGCCCTGTCTTTTGGCATAAAGCATCCCGCACAACGCGAGGCGCGAGTCCCAGATTTTCTGCGTGCCGCGGATGACGAGGCCGCGCTTTCGCGCCTGCCGGCGGCAGTCCCTATAGCTGTAGCGCACCCGCCGCCACTGATGGGCGGTGCGGTTTTCTTCGAGCACCCGGCCCTCGGCATCGACCCGCGCGGTGCCCATGAAATCGCCGAGGTTCAGATCATAGGGGCGCCAGTCGATCGCGACCGCACGATCGCGCTCGATCTCATAGACGAGATCCTTGGCGAGATAGGCGTAGGGACTCTTGTAGTCGATATAGACGATCAGCGTGCGCGGCGCGGCCATGCCGTCTCTCCCTGCATCGCAAAGAGGCAGGGGTGTACCATGCCCGAGCATTGATCGGAGAGACCAGATGATGGACCCGCTCGCACGCATCCGGGCGCTGAAGCTGCCCTTTGCCGAACTCCTCGGGATCGCGTTCACCGCCGCCGCGCCCGACCGGATCGTCGCCGGGATGACCGTGCGCGCGGACCTGTGCACAGTGCCGGCGGTTCTGCATGGCGGCGCGATCATGGCCTTTGCCGACACCCTCGGCGCCCTCGGCACAGTATTGAACCTGCCCGAAGGCGCGGGGACGACGACGATCGAAAGCAAGACCAATTTTGTCGCCCCGGCGCCGCTCGGCAGCGCGGTCACCGGCGAGGCGACGCCGATCCATCGCGGCCGGCGCACGATGATCTGGCAGACCCGGATCACCACCGCCGAAGGCCGCCTCGTCGCCCTCGTCACCCAGACCCAGATGGTGCTGTAAGAGGCGTTAAGAGGCGTTCCCTTGCGGGCAGACGCGGCGATGGCAGTCGATCGCCGCGCTGCCTATATCATTGCGCGGGGCCGGAGATGAAAAGGCCGCGAAGGAGGGCGCATGCAGACACCGGGCGGTTCGATCCTGGGCGAGACGATCGCGGCCATCGAGACCATTCTCGGCGCGGAACTCGACGCGATCACGGTCGAGCGGGCTGTCGTGGGGTTGTTCTTTACCGGCGTAAAGCTCGACAACGGCAGCGCCGGCGCCTGCGCAACGCCGATCAAGACAATCCCCGAAGCGGTGTGCTGCCCGAGTTCGGCCATGGCGATGCCGTTCCCCGGCAAGCTCCACGGCCGGCGCGCCGCCGATCTGGCGCGCGAGGCGCTATCGGAGCACGGTATCCGCCGCGCCATCGGGATCGCCGCCGTCAATGCGCTGGCCGATCATTGCTGGAGCCGCCGACCCCACCCCGAAGTGATGCTCCGCCCCGGTCTCGACGCCTTTGACGCCACCGAGATCCGCCCCGGCGAGAAGGTCGTCGTGGTCGGCGCCTTTATCCCCTTCTTGAAGGAGCTGAAGCGCCGCGGCCAGTCCTATCTGGTGCTCGAACAGGACCCGGCCACTTTGAAGGCCGACGAGTTGCCGTTCTTCCGGCCGGCCGAAATGGCGGCGGAGGTCCTGCCCGGCGCCGATGTCGTGCTGGTCACCGGCGCCACCCTCGTCAACCGCACGCTCGAAGAGTTGCTGGCGCTCGCCCGCCCCGACACCCGCGTCACCGTTGTCGGGCCGACGGTCGGGATGCGGCCCGAAGCCTTTCTCGCCCGCGGCGCCGATGTCCTGGGCTGCGTCAGAATCACCGACCCCGACGCCTTTCTCGATCTCCTCGCCGAAGGCGGCTCGGGTTATCATTTCTTTGGCCGCTCGGCGCAGAAGCTCGCCCTTGTCCGCCGCCCCGCGGGGTTAGCCAAGGTCGCGTAAGACCGGCCGCGCCTCTTTGATTTGACCGCGGCGGGACAGGCGTGCACCATCTGTCGCTGCCGCGGGCGAGCACAAAGACAAACGGGAGGAAGGCCGCCGTGCCGACGATCACCTACATCGAATATGGCGGCCGCGCGCATCGGGTCGAGGTGCCCGCTGGTCTTTCCGTGATGCGTGGCGCGATCGACAACGGCATCCCCGGGATCGACGCCGATTGCGGCGGCCAATGCGCCTGCGCCACCTGCCACGTCTATGTCGATGAGGGCTGGCTCGCGACCACCGGCACGCCGGCGCCGGGGTCGCAGGAAGCCAGCATGCTGAGCTTTGCCGCGCTCGCCGAACCCAACTCGCGCCTCGCCTGCCAGCTCAAGGTGAGCGAGGCGCTTGACGGGCTTGTCGTGCGCATGCCGGAAGGCCAACACTAGAATTCCGAACGGGAGGACGACCGATGACCCCACCCCTCGACGACGCGGTGCCGACCGACGCCCAGACCCTGCCGCTCGACGCGATCGATGTCAGCGATCCCCGGCTTTATCAGGAGGATGTCTGGCATCCCTACTTCGCGCGGCTGCGGCGCGAAGACCCGGTGCATTACTGCCCGCAAAGTCTCTACGGCCCCTACTGGTCGGTGACCAGGTACCAGGACATCATGCAGGTCGAGGTCAACCATCAGGTCTATTCCTCGGAAGCGGGCGGCATCGCCATCGAGGATCAGCCAAAGGGTCTGGAACGGCAGAGCTTTATCCGCATGGACCCGCCCCGGCACGACGAGCAGCGGGTGGCGGTCAGCCCGGTGGTGGCGCCCGGCAACCTCGCCAACATGGAGGGACTGATCCGCGAGCGCACCGCCCGCGTGCTCGACGGGCTGCCGCGCGACGAGACCTTTGACTGGGTCGATCGGGTGTCGATCGAGCTGACGACGATGATGCTCGCGACCCTCTTTGACTATCCCTGGGACGAGCGGCGCCAGTTGACCTACTGGTCGGATGTGGCGATCGCCAATGTCCGCGCGCCCGACTCGCCGGTCCACTCGGAAGAGGAGAAATTCGCCGAGCTGACCCGGATGACCGAGGCGCTCGGCAAGCTGTTCAATGAGCGGGCGCAGCAGCCGCCCAGGTTCGACCTGCTGTCGATGCTGGCGCACGACAAGGCGACCCAGAACATGTCGTTCCGCGAGTTCATGGGCAACCTCACGCTGTTGATCGTCGGCGGCAACGACACGACGCGCAACTCGATGACCGGCGGGGTGATGGCGCTCAACCAGCACCCCGGCGAATACCAGAAATTGCGCGACAACCCGGCGCTGATCCCGGGCATGGTGTCGGAGATCATCCGCTACGTCACCCCGGTCATCCACATGCGCCGCACCGCGACCGAGGATGCCGAACTCGGCGGCAAGCAGATCAAAAAGGGCGACAAGGTGGTGATGTGGTACGTCTCGGGCAACCGCGATCCCGAGGCGATCGCCGATCCGGACAGCTTCATCATCGACCGCCCGCGGCCGCGCCAGCACGTCTCCTTTGGCTTTGGCATCCACCGCTGCGTCGGAAACCGCCTCGCCGAACTGCAACTGCGCATCCTGTGGGAGGAGATCCTGAAGCGCTATCCGGTGATCGAGGTCATGGGGCCGGCGCGCCGCACCTATTCCAACTTCATCCACGGCATCCGCTCGCTGCCGGTGCGCATCCCGGCGTAGGCCGGTCGCCCTTTTCGCGCGGCGCCCGCTTCCGGCGCCGCGTCAGCGGTGGGGGATGAGCGCCGGCCGATCGCCTTCGACAAGGATGCGCCACAGCACCCGGCTCTCGCGGTGGTCATAGTCGTCGTGCGCGCGGTGCATCGTCGCGCGGTCATCGATGACCAGAACGTCGCCCTTCTGCCAGGCATGGGTATAGACGGTTTCCAGCCGGATCATGCGGTCGAGGAGTCCCTGCATATAGGCCCTGCTGGCCTCCGCCGTCATGCCCTCGATGTGCGTCACCTTGTCGATGTGGAAGAACACGGCCGGGGTTTCGTGCACGGGATGGGTGCGCACCATCGGGTGCACGACCGGCCTGCCGTATTTCTCAAAATCCTCGGGGCGCGTGTCGGGACGATCCCGCTCCAGGCTGTTGACCGTGCGCAGACCGATGAGCCGCTGGCGCTCCTCGTCCGGCAGATCGGCAAAGGCGGCGCGCACGTTGGCGATGCTGGTAGCGCCGCCCCGGGAGGGGATCTCGGCACCGTAGAGCATCGTTGCCGCCGGCGGGCATTCGCGGTTGGCATGGTCGGTGTGCCACGTCTCGTCGGCGCGCTGGCCGTTCCTGTGCCAGACGAGGCCGATATCGGGATGATCCGGCATCAGGTGCTGCGAATAGTGCTGGCGCATCGGCGCGCCAAAGATCCGCGCTGCCTGCACGTACTGCTCGGGCATCAGCGACTGGTTGCGGAACACCAGCACCAGATGCACAGCCAGCGCCTCCAGGAGCGCCGCGCCGATCTCGGCCTCGACCGGCTCGGTCAGATCGATCCCTCGGACCTCCACCCCAAGCGATTGCGAGAGCGGCATCAGCGAATAAAACATGACCCGATCCTCCCGATCCGGCGCGGCTCGATCCCGCCGCGCCAGAGTAGCCGGCTCATGCCAAGCCCGAAAGCGCCCGCACCGGCGGCCGCAGGATTGCCGGGAACCCCGCTATCCTCTATCACGGGAGACCGCATACACTTGCCTGCGGGGCGGTCATGGCGGCGACAGAATCCGACGGGTTGTTTCTTGATGCGCTGCACGGCAGGGTCGAGGATATTCTTGATGCTTGCACGCGCTGCGGCAAATGCGTCGCGGCCTGCCCGATGGTCGAGCCGGCCGGTCTCGATCCCTCCAAGGCGACCGACATCGTCGGCGGCGTGCTCGATCTCCTTGCCGGCGGCGCCGGCACCAAGGACGCCGAGCGCTGGGCCCAGGTCTGCACCAACAGCGGCAAGTGCATCCCGGCCTGCGATTACGGCATCAACCCGCGCTTCATGGTCAACATGGCGCGGATCGCGTCAAAGACCAGGCTCGGTGCCGAGACCGTGCGCCGCGCCGCCAGCGAATATTTCAGCGCGATGGGCCGCAGCACCCGCACGATCGCCCGGCTGCAACTGGCCCCCGAAGTTCTGGCGCGGATCAGCCCGCCACCGCGCGCCGCTGGCAAAGCTGCGAAACAGCCGGACATCGTGTTCTATACCGGATGCAACGTCATCAAGACGCCGCATATCGCGCTCCTCGTGCTCGAAGTGCTCGATGCGCTCGGTGTCAGCTATGAGGTGATGGGGGGCACCGCCACATGTTGTGGCATCCAGCACTTCAAGCGCGGCGACGCCGGGACCGCCGGCCGCATCTCCTACAACACGATCGACCGTCTCAGCCGCCCCGGCGCCTCGCGGGTGATCTCGTGGTGCCCGAGTTGCCAGATCCAGATCGCCGAGGTGGCGCTGCCGGCCTACCGGGAATCATTCGGCACGACCCCGTTTGACATGAACCCGATCGCCGAATTCTTTGCCGAACGCCTTGACGATCTGAAGCGCCTGTTTGTCCATCCGGTCAACAAGCGCGTCGCTCTGCAGGAGCGCTCGGCGCTGCCCAATGTGATGGTCGCGATCAAGCGGGTTCTCGGCGCGATCCCCGGTCTCGAAGTCGTCGAACTCGATGTCCCGATCCTCAGCACCCAGGCGAGCCATCTGTCGGTCGTCCCGAAATTCAAGGCAGATTTGCGCGAGCGCGAGTTCCGCGCCGCCGCCGCGGCGGGCGTCACCACGTTCGCCTCGATCTTTCACGCCTGTCACCGCGAACTGATCACCTATCAGCCGCAGGTCTCGTTCGAACTGGTCAACTTCATGGAGTTGATCGGGGAGAGCATGGGCATCCGCATCCCCGATCTCTACAAGCGGCTGCGCATGATCGGCGACATCGACACGATCGTTGCCGACGCGGCCGATCTGATCGCCGCGCATCGACTGGACCTCGATACGGTGCGCGATGTGCTCGCCCGCGACCTGCATGGCCCCGGCTGACCGGAAGGCGGGGTGACTCAGGCCAGAAATTCCGGCAACCTCCGCGCGATCCAGGTGCTCGCCTGATCGCGCGCGCGGGCGACGGCCTCGGGGCCGCGAGCCAGGCCTTCGAGGCGGAGAAACTCGACCGAATGAATGCCGATCGTGACAAAGATCGCGCGCAGATAAGGCGTCAGAAAATCGGGCTGCCCCGGCGGTGTCTCGCCGCAATACCCGCCATGCGCGCTGACCACGACCAGCGGCCGGTCGGGCAGCAGGCCGATCTTGCCCTGCGGCGTGGAACGAAAGGTGCGGCGGATGCGGACAATATGATCGACCCAGGCCTTCAAGGTCGAAGGCACGGTGTAATTGTTCATTGGCGTGCCGATCACGATAAAGTCGGCCGCTTCGAGTTCGCCGATCAACCGCTCCGACAGGGCAAAGCGCGGGTACTCGGCCTCGGTCGGCGACAGGATCGCCTCGTAGAGATCGATCTCGGGGTGGGGCGGCGGATCGGTAGCGAGATCGCGCTCGATGATGCGCGCCCCCGGCCGCAGTGTCGCGATCCGAGCGGTGATGTCGCACGCGATCCGCCGGCTGAACGAGATCGCCCGCGGGCTGACAAGGATCTGGAGAACCGTGGTCATTGAGGGACGATCGGACGGCTGAAGCGCAAGGCGCGCGCCAGGAGGCCCTGCCGATAATAAAAACGGTGGCCCAGCACATTGTTAAGAGCGGTATCGAGCACCAGCCGCTCAATGCCGAGCTTCCGCCCCTCGGCGGCGACCGCGTCGAGGAGGCGCGCGCCGATCCCGTTGCGGCGCTCGCTCTCCGCCGTCACCAGGTCATCGACATAGACAAACCGGCCATTGACCAGGGATTCCTCGACGCGATAGCCGGCAAGCCCGATCGGGACACCACCGCGCCGGGCGGCGAGAAGACGGTAGCCGGCCATGCGGTGTTGGCGCGCAACCCGCTCCACCAGCTCGGCGGCATCGGCGAGATGCGGGCGCAACTGCACCATGACCGGAAAGCAGGCCGCGATCTCAGCATCGGTCTCGGCGTGCCGCAGGACAAGATCGTTCATCGCGATATCCTTTTATTTCATGGCCTGACGAGCCGGTCCCCTCCGGGTTGGAGCTGGCGCCCAGCTTGCCGGATCGGCAGAGCGGGCGCCAGACGCATGTGAAACAAAGAGCCGCCGGGTTTTGACATGGCTCGCGCGCGAGCATCGTGCATCGACAAGCCCGGCCGGCCGCAGATAACCTTGCCCAATGATTTCGATCCGCGAGAACATCACGATCCCCTCGCCGCCGGAAGCGGTATGGCCGCTGTTGTCCGATCCGGCGCTCGTCGCCTCGTGCATTCCCGGCGCGACCCTGGTAAAGACCGGCGAGGACGGTGCCTATCAGGGCACGATGCGGGTCAAGTTCGGACCGACTGTCGCGACCTTTCGCGGCGAGGCCAGGCTCGCCTACGACCACGCCGCGCGGCGCTGCACGATCGAGGGGCGCGGCATCGACGGGCGCGGCGCCTCGCGCGCCAACGCCTCCGGGGTTGTCGAAGCGGGCGGCGGCGCGACGACGGTGCTGAAGGTCGAAGGGAATTTCACGGTCACCGGACCGCTTGAAACCTTTGCCAATGCCGGCGGGGTTCACCTCGCCCGCGCGATCCTCGCCGAGTTCGCCGAAAACATGGCAAAGCTGGTCGCCGGGCGGTCTGCGCCCGCGGCGGAGGCACAGACCGAACCCGCCGCTGCGCCGAACCCGCCGTCACAGGCGGGCGAATTGCGCGCCGGCGGCATTCTCTGGCGGGCGTTCCTGTCATGGCTGCGGCAGGTCTTTCGCGGCAAAGGGCAAAAGGAAGCACGATGAGCGACAACCAACTCTCCGACGTTCTGGCGCAGGCTTTTGCCGCCGAGGGTGTCGAGGTGCTGTTCACCCTGATGGGCGACGCCAATATGTACTGGTCGGCGGCGATGGCCGACAACCACAACGTCCGCCTCATTCACGCGCGGCACGAGCACTGCGCGGTGGCGATGGCCGACGCCTACGCCCGCGCCAGCGGCAAGATCGGCGTCGGCTCGGTGACCTGCGGCCCCGGCTATACCCAGATCATGACCGCGCTGACGATGGCGGCGCGCGGCAATGCACCGATCGTTGTCTTTGCCGGCGATGCGCCGATCGGCGCTTCCTGGTATCTCCAGGAAATCGACCAGGCCCCGCTGGCGCTCGCGACCGGCGCGCATTTTGTCCCGATCCGCACGGTCGATCGGGCGCTCGATTGCGTGCGCGAAGCATTCTATGTCGCCCGCACCGACCGAAAACCGGTCGTCTTGAGCGTGCCGCTCGATCTGCAAAAGGAGGCGTTTCCCTATCTGCCCGACTACGCGCCCTCGACCGAACTGGTGCCGCAGCCGCAAGCGCTGCGTCCCGACCCGGCGCTGGTCGAGGAGGTTGCCGCGCTGGTGGCCGCGGCCGAGCGCCCGATCGTGATTGGCGGGCGCGGCGCCTTCTGGTCGGGCGCCAAATCCGCGCTTGAAGCCCTGGCGGAGGAATCCGGCGCGCTGTTGGCGACGACGCTGCTCGGCAAGGGCCTGTTTGACGGCAACCCGTTCGCGCTCGACATCGCCGGCACCTTTGCGACCGATCTTGGCCGCGAATATTTTGCCGAAAGCGATCTCGTCATCGCCGCCGGAGCGGGGCTTGGCCACTACACGACCGAAGGCGGCTATCTCTTTCCCAACGCCAAGGTGGTGCGGATCGACACCCATCCGCGCGGTTTGTGGCAGGGGTTGAAGACCGCCGATCTGCATGTCCAGGCCGACGCCAAGGCCGCCGCCGAGGCGATTGTCGGAAAGCTCAAGGACAAGGGCATCCGCCGGCGTGGCTGGCGCAGCAACGAGGTCGCGGCCAGGATCGCCGCGGCCGCGGAGACGCCGGACCCAAAGCCTTACACGCCGACCCCCGGGACGCTCGATCCGCGCCCGGTGGTCAAGGAACTCGATGCCGCGATCCCCAAGGACTGGGATGTCATCGTCGCCGGCGGCCACTGCTTCAGTTTTGCGATGACGCATCTGCGCGGCCGGCCGGCAGGCAAATACCACCTCCCGATCGATTTTGGCGCGATCGGCTCGGGTCTGTCGGCGGCCATCGGCGTCGCCGCCGCGCGCGGCGACGGGAAGATCCTGCTGATCGATGGCGACGGCAGCCTCTACCAGCACATCCAGGAACTCGAAACCGTGCAGCGCCACGGCATCAAGCTCTTGATCTGCATCCTCAACGACGGCGGCTACGGCGCCGAGTCGCACAAGTTCCGCGCCACCGGGGGCAACCCGGCGCACGCGACCCACGGCCGCGGCGATCTTGCCCGGGTGGCAAGCGGCTTTGGCCTCAACGGCGCCCGGGTGACGGAATTGGGCCGGTTCGCCGGTCTGTTCCGCGAATACCAGGCGGGCGCCGGAGCCGCGCTGTGGGATGTGCATATCGACGATCTGATCCCCTCGCGCAACTACCGCAGGGTCCATTACGGCGAGGCGTAGAGGCCGAAAGGCGCGCCGCGGCAGGCGATTTCGGGTCGTGCCGCGGCACGGCTTGAACAGTGGGGTGGTTACTCAGTTTGAATCGTAACAGCCTTCGAAACAGTACGAAAAGCTGCTGCTGCGCGCTGGGTGCGTCAATAAGATAATCAATATTTTCCTATTGCCTGAAAATCCAACTCTACGATCGGCTCTTCCGAATCATCTCCTTTGATAAATTTAATAAAATTCAAATCAGATAATCTCTGAAGCTCACGTGAAAATGTTCTCTGTGTCACCTTTTTGTAGGCAGATATTACATAAACAGAGCCTCGAAGTTCTGAAAATCTAATTTGTCTTGATGGGTTTTCAGAAAACGGGTCAATCGGTTCAGTATTATTAATCAAATACTCAAGTAAACTGTATTCTCTCTGATTAATAATCCTCCTGCGCTCACTTAATTTAGCATTATAGGCCCTTACAAGCGTATCTCTATATACAATTCTATTAAGTTTCGTTTTTATAAAATTATTGATTCCTTTCAATTCTTGGGAAAATCCTTTGAGTCCAAATGCAACAAAGGGCGTGATGTCGAACGGTTGCTGTCCACGGCAGGACTGCAAGGTCATCTTGTATTGAATTTCATTCCGGTAGAAGTAATTCGATAGACCATAGAAGCCATGCACGTTATACCCTCCTTGAAATAGGATTCCTGCTTCAACGAGCCTAGATACTCTCCCATTTCCATCTCCGAACGGATGGATTGTAAGAAGAAAGAAATGTGATAATAAAGCTCGTATTACAGGATGGATACGTTGCATTCTCCTAGAGTTAACAAATTCTATATATTCATCCATTAAGCGTGGCAAAGCGCTATATGAAGCACAATTATGTACACCGCCCAATTCGGGACTTCCCACGACGACGGAAAATGTCCGAAAGGCACCAGGGGTATTGTGGTCTTCGTCTGAGCGTTCTGTGATCAACTTGTGCATGTGCAGAATATCGTTTACAGAGAGTGGTGGTTGGTTTGGTGCAAATCGCGCGCGAACCCAGGCTTGAGCAAGGCCGGCGTTGCGGATCTGCTGTTGCGCTCTGGTTGCCTTCCGTTTCGCAGCCTCTTCGGGATTTTCAACAATGTCGATCTGTTGCGAAACTTCGGCTTCTGATAACGGATTCCCCTCCAGGACCGTGGTGCCATATACGGCCCGGATACGGTTCAAGCGATCCAACTGGGATCGCCAATCCGGCGGCAATAGGAGGCTCGTGGCTGCTTCCTTATACGCCTCGATCAGTATGAGATGAGGTGCGAGTTCCTCATCATCGAGTTTGAACTCGAAGGAGAATTTCCGCCAATTCATTGCCCGGTGCCCCGCCCTCGAGGCGCGGCGGCCCGCATCCTCTAAGGCTCTCATCGGCTGAGTTTGACGTGCCATTTGGCGCCCTATTTGACAGCCATATGCCCTGACTATATAAGGCTGTAGGAGGAATGCAACGCCTTACATGGCAGCTTATTTGACACGTAATTTGGCAACCTAATTGGCAGTCGTCCGACGACGATGCGGCAGCATCTCGGATCGGCTTTGGTCGATGGGGGACGTTGTTCGCCTGATCAGGCATCGGGAGGATATCCGGCGCGACGTTGGGCCGGTGATCGTTACGATTCAAACTGATGTCACTACTGAATAACGCGACCGTTCCGCAAAGCCTACGCGGGCGTGTAGGATCGGGTGCTAAAGGGAGGAGAAAGCCGATGCCGATGGACAAGGCGACGGTCGAACTGCTGGCGCGCCGCGCCGGACTGGACAAGGCGCTGGCCGAATTCCCCGAGGATGTCGCCGCCGCCGCCGAGCAGGCGGGCACTGCGGCGGCGCGGATCAAGGCGCCCAGCGATCCGCGCGCCGAACCGTGGCCGCCGATGCGCGTCGGGAACCGGCCATGAGTGAACTGCACTGGATGACGGCGAGCGCGGCGGCGCGTGCCATCGCCGCCCGCGAACTCTCACCGGTCGCCTTGATGACGGCGCTCCTGGAGCGGATCGGCCGGCTCGATCCGAAACTCCACGCCTTTATCCGCCTTGACGCGGAGGCGGCGATGAATGCGGCGCACGCAGCCGAGGCCGAGATCGCGGCGGGCCGTCCGCGCGGGCCGCTGCACGGCGTGCCGGTCGGGATCAAGGACATCATCGATGTCGCCGGGCTGCCGACGACCTGCCACTCCAAGATCCTTGCGGACAATATCGCCGCGGCCGATGCGGTGTGCGTCGCGCGGCTGCGCGGCGCCGGCGCCATCGTGCTCGGCAAATTATCGACGCACGAGTTTGCGATCGGCGGCCCGAGCTTTGACCTGCCCTGGCCGCCGGCGCGCAACCCGTGGAACCCCGATCATCACCCGGGCGGCTCCTCGTCGGGATCGGGCGCTGGGGTCGCCGCCGGGCTGTTCCCGCTGGCGCTGGGCAGCGACACCGGCGGCAGCGTTCGCAACCCGGCCAGCGCCTGCGGCATCGTCGGGCTGAAGCCGACCTACGGTCTGGTGTCGCGGCGCGGCGTCTTTCCGCTGTCCTTCACGCTCGATCACGTCGGGCCGCTGACCCGCACGGTCGCCGACAATGCGCTGCTGCTGGAGGTCATCGCCGGTCACGACCCGCTCGATCCCGGCAGCGCCGCCGTGCCCGCCGGGCATTATGCCGCCGCCCTCGATCGTGGCGTCAAGGGGCTGCGCATCGGGTTTGTCCGTCATTTTCACGAGACCGATCTGCCGGCCCAGGCAGAGGTGAAGGCTGCACTGGAGAATGTCGCCCGCATATTGCAGGGGCTTGGCGCTGACATCCGCGAGGTTCGCCTGCCAACGCTTGGCGAATTCGCCGCCGTCAACCGCGTCATCCTCCTGAGCGAGGCGTGGGCGATCCACGGCCCCTGGCTGCGCGAGCGGCCGGGCGATTACGGCCGGCTGGCGCGCCGGCGCCTCCTGCCCGGGGCGTTTCTCGCCGCCGGCGACTATACGCAGGTGGCGCGCCGCCGGCTGGAGATGATCGCGGCGGTCGAGGACGCCTTGCGCGAGGTCGATGTCCTCTTGTGCGCGAGTTCGATGGAACCGCCGAGCCGGATCGAGGATGCCGAGGAGACCGAGCGCACCTACCCGCGCCAGGCGCGCACCCCGTTCAATGTCACCGGCCACCCGGCGCTGGCGATGATGGCCGGTCTGTCGCGCGCCGGTCTGCCGCTGTCGGTGCAGTTTGTCGGCCGCACTTTTGCCGAGGCTACGCTCTTTCAGGTGGCGCGCGCATGGGAGTGCGCCGCCGGAACCGATGAAAAACATCCCCCGGTGGCATGAGCCGGCGGATAAGGAGGACAGCGATGAAACCGGAAACTCTCGGCCTGTCGTCGGAGCGGCTCAAGCGGCTCGACGAAGTCATGCAGCGCCGCTATGTCGATGGCGGCCATCTGCCGGGCCTTTTGACCTATATCTACCGCAAAGGTCAGCTCGTCCATACCGGCCTGTGCGGCCATATGGACATCGAGCGCAGCAAGCCGATGCGCGAGGACGCGATCTTTCGCATCTACTCGATGTCAAAGCCGATCACCGCGGTCGCCTTGATGATGCTGGTGGAAGAGGGCCTGATCGGCCTCGACGACACCGTCGCCAGCCACATTCCCGCCTGGAAGGACCTCGCCGTTTATGCGAGCGGCATGCCGTCGCTCTTGCCCGACGCGCCGCCGAGCTTTCTGACCACACCCGTCCAGCGGCCGATGAAGATCGTCGATCTCGCCACTCATACCTCCGGTCTCACCTACGGCTTTATGATGCGCAGCGCGGTCGATGCCGCCTACCGTCGGGCCAAGGTGACCGATCGCGAAACCCCCGGCGGGCTCAACGGCATGGCCGAGCAACTGGCCCGTATCCCGCTCGACTTCTCGCCGGGCACGGCGTGGAACTACTCGGTGGCGATCGACGTGCTGGGCTATCTTGTCGAGAAGCTGTCCGGGATACGTTTTGGCGAGTTTCTGCGCACCCGACTGTTTGAGCCGCTCGGCATGAACGACACGGCGTTTCATGTGCCCGAGGACAGGATCGACCGGTTCACCGCCTGCTATCAACCCGAGGGCGGCGGCCGCGGGCTGAAATTGCAGGATGACCCGCGCAAGAGTCCCTATCTGAAGCCGCCGGCGCTGGAATCGGGCGGCGGCGGGCTGGTCTCGACGGCGCATGATTATCTGCGCTTCTGCCGCATGATGCTGCACGGCGGCGAACTCGACGGGGTGCGAATCTTGAGCCCCAAGACCGTCGCGCTGTTCAGCCTCAACTATCTGCCCGAGGGGCGGGAGGTCGCCGACATGGCGCTCCCCGGGATGTTCAGCGAGTCGGGTTATGCCGGGGTCGGCTTCTCGCTCGGCGTTGGGGTCAACGTCAATGTCGCCAGGACCCGCCTGCCCGGCACGCTCGGCGAATATTTCTGGGGCGGCGCAGCGGCGACCGCGTTCTGGATCGATCCCGGGGAAGAATTGACGGTCGTATTCATGACCCAGGTGATCGGCAGCGAGGCGCGCCTGACCCTGCGCCGCGACCTGCGCACGCTGACCTATGCGGCGATCACGGAGTCGTTCGCATAACCGTATGGTTTCGGCCATAGGATCGCAGACCCGGAGCGCGACAGGAGATTGCTTTCATGGCTGAACCTTACGGTCCCCTCCATGGCGTCACGGTCGTCGCCTGCTCGACCGCGCAAGCCGGCACGGTGCCCTATATGCTGATGGCCGATCTCGGCGCCACGGTCATCAAGATCGAGGTGCCGGAGATCGGCGACAATTCGCGCGGCTCGACCGTTCTGCCCGGGCTGCCCAGCACCTATTTCGAGACCAACAACCGTGGCGTCAAAAGCTTGACGCTCAATCTGAAAACCGCGGAGGGCCGCGACATCCTCCACCGGCTGGTCGCGCGGGCGGACATTTTCGGGCAGAATTTCCGCCCCGGCGCGGCCGAAAAGAACGGCTTTGGCTATGCGGAGATGCGGCGGGTCAACCCGCGG